>DORE01000264.1 GCA_003514305.1 Gammaproteobacteria bacterium
GCAAGCAACCGATACCTCTTTCAGGTCCGTCGCGGCACCCTGGTGTACGAAACCACCGTAGAAGCCTTTCCTGCTTCAGAGATGCCTGGACCACGAGAACTGTACCGCGTTGACCCGCTCGCCACCCGGGCCGGCTATCGAACCGAACTTGTTAGAGTTGCCAATCAGGGCGTTATTCCCGCCGCACGTGTCGTCGAGCTATTCACTGGCAGCCCGCTACTCGCCTCCAATATTAAAAAAAACAGCGTGATACTGGCGGTCAACGGTCAGTATTTGCAATCAGCGCAAGACCTGGTTAACCGGCTGAATCAGGAATTCGACTACGGCGAGAGCGTCAGCTTCACACTGCTGCAGGACGGAGACGTGAGAAACGTGCTCGTTAATCTGTGGAATCCAGGAAGGCGTATCAGCAAAGTATCTCTAGGCCCGCTAATGCGGTATGAATCCTCATTAAACCCTGGAACACGCACATTCATTTTGTTTGATTTATGGCTGTTCTCACTTTACCGATATCAGCGCAGCGAAGGCGAAAAATCGCACACTTTCATGGGTCTGATTAACGTGAGCACCAACGACGGGGAACTCATGGAAGAAACCAATTAGGCATTCGATGAACTGCAGCCAAATAAAGCAAAAGCAGCCGACACCTGTGCGGCCAAGAATCCTTTCCCTCATAACATACCTGTGGTTCTGGGGAAGCACTGTTGCGAACGCTCAATCCAACTACACCGCCTTCGAACTTATCCGTGAAAACAACTGGGATCCCTTGATACTTGAAGATTTGAATGGAGACGGTGCCAAAGACATCATTTATTCGTCGTTTGATCCGGCATTTGGACGGGAACTACACATCCATTATCAACAAGACGATGGGGGCTTTAGTGCCGTCCCTCGCCGCATTGAGATAAAAACCGAGATTGTCGCTATCGGTTTCGCTGACCTGCGGGATGACCCCGGCAAAGAACTGGTGCTGTTCGCAGACAGCGGTATTTTCAGTCTATCTACCGCCGTGGAAGGATATGCCGGGAACCTGAAACTGCTTGCCGCGTGGGATCTTATTGCAACCATACCTGACAGACAGCGAGTTCATTTCAACAACATCCCGGCTGAGATCGACGGAGACGGCCTCGTGGATCTTTTGGTGGCGGGAGATGACCAATACGGCCTGTTCCTCGGCAACAATGACGAAACTTTTACGCTGAGCACCCGCTTTTCAACCCTCAATCGCAACATCACGCCTGTGCAACGGGCCGCCAATGGATCTGACGTTGATGGCCGATTGGAGATTAATCCTGAACAAGGGATCTTGATCGAGTTAACCGTCGAATTACCCTCTCCTTTCGAAGGTTTTGTCGAGCAGTGGACTAACCAGCAACGTACCAACAGACCTCTGCTCAAAAGTGAGCAATGGATGCCTAGCGCCACCTTGGCGAAACTAAACGATGATCACCTGCTGGACATTGCCTACATCAATGCTGGCGCAAACGGTCTGGGACAGATGAATATGCATTTCCAGCGGACTTCCGGATTCAAAGACCAGCCTGACTGGCAGGGTGATTTGGACTCAAGCGGCCAATTACAGTTGGTTGATATGAACGACGACAGTCTGGCCGACATCCTGCGCTTGTCTGGCGATGGCAATGAATGGACTGCAAGCTTGTTCCTCAACCGCGTAGGCACTTTTGATTTCACTCAGGCAAATCAGGTCATGCGCTTCTCTGGATACGACATGAACCTTGATGTCATCACGCAAGCGCAAGGAGAAACTTTTCTAAGCGCCAGTTTTTACACAATCCCGGTTGTAGATGCAATTCGCAGCGCAAGTGTCAATCGCACCCAGCTGCTGTTTGGCTCTCAGGAGAGCCAACCGGGCCAAGTTTTCAATCGCCGGCCTAGCTCAAGTCTGGTTGAGTCTTTTTCTACTGACAACGTTCGAGGACTGTCAGAGCAAATGTCAATGAAGTATGACGTTGATGGAGACGGCAACAACGATGCGCTTTACATAACTGAAAATGGCACACTTGCAGCCAAAAAAATCGGCGCAGACCTGACAATTTCGAAGGAAGCTTTCTGGGAATATATCTCTCCGCGAACCGTATTCGAATTCGAAGTTTTGTCGCTAAATAGGGACAAACTACCGGACCTAATCTTGCGTCATGGTCGGACCACCACGCTCTTGGTCGCGCGTCCCTGAATGAAATCAAGGATAAATAACTGTTCTGAAATTCGTGAAGCTGGCTTTGTTTCAGCCAGAGGTCTTATTATTGCCTGTTGCCTGATGTTCGGTAATGGCGAGGCTCTCATTGCCGCTGTTCCCAGTTTCAATCAGCAGGAGTTCTCCCTGCCGGCGAGTGCCGAGTCGCTCGTGGTTGCGGAGCTCAATGGTGACGATCTCAAAGATCTGGTTGCGCTGATTGACGGCCGTCTCCGGGTGTATTTCCAGAGTGAAACCGGGTTTGATTTTGAGTCGGGGTTCAGCGAGATCAGTTTTGAATCGCGAGCAGTCGGCTGGGACTTGAACAGCGGTTTCGGTGCCAAAGGACAGACCAGCGTGATCGGATTACTTGACGGCAAGCACGCGGTACGTTTTCCTATCCGTGGAACGGATATCTTGCCACCTCACACTATTTCTGCTGATTTACCTGGCTTCATCAGCCGAGGAATCAACCGTCTACATTTTGCAAAAGACATCAACTCTGACGGTTTTACCGATCTGGTGATCCCTGGTGCCGGCGAAATCCACCTGCTAATCAGTGAGGGCAACGGAGAGTTCCAAGCCCCTCTCAGTATTATTTCAGACACCCGTCTTCGCACTCAGCTCAATATCAATCAATTCAACCGTTCTGCTGGACAGGCAGTTCGAATTCCAGATTTAACCCTCAGAGATGTCAATGCTGACGGCCAGGACGATTTGATTGTGCGAACAGAGGAAAAGCTCGAGGTCTTTCTTGCCAGCCAAGCGGCGGGCAGCTATTTCCCCCCCACACCGAGTTTCTCTCTTGATATCGCCGCAATAGAAAAAAATCTCGGGCAGTTTGATATCGATAACCTGGATTTCTCAAACTTAACCGGCGTTCTCGCCCTTACCCATGAGGAGATTCTGGATGATATCGATGGTGACGGGATCGACGACCTGCTTCTGAGGGAAGGCGCGAAGGTGTCTATTTTCTCCGGTCAGCCGGACGGCATGAATTTTGATCAAGCTCGACAGGTTCTTCGCTCAGGGGGAAACGTCCTGAGTACATTCTTGTATGACGAAAACGGTGATGGGCTTAAGGACCTGTGGCTTTGGCGGGTAGAGCCGATATCAGTGGGCGACATCTTCGTCTGGCTCGCTTTGTCGGGATCAATAGCAATTGAGGCGTTTATCTACCCTAATAACGGCGAACGGTTTCAAAGACGTCCAGCCAGAAAGGTGACAGTTAACCTCAAATTCCCTTCTGTCTTGCGCCTCGCGAGCGCTTTTCAAACTCTCAATAACGAAGCAGAAACACTTCAGACCAGCGGCGTGGCGCGCACCGCCACTGCCAGCCTCGATAGTCCGGGTGAGGGCAACGACTTAATGGTTATACTGAAAGATCGAATAAAAATCTTTTTGAATAGCATCGAGCCAGCCCGAAAGGACGGCTTTCTGGGAGCACTGAATTACTCCCGAGAGCGCGACAATTACGAAATCAACATCAGAGAAATCATCAACAGTGCTTCCAGAAGTGGAAATCCATACTTAGACCTGGTCGAGAGCCGCGAAGCGACTGCTGACATTATGCTTCCGAAGCCTGCCACTAGTGGCGATTTGATAGCGGTCAATCTCAACGATGACGAGCTCGATGACATTATCGTGTTCACGCACTTCGATGCTAGTCAGATTCAGGGTTTATTGTTACTCTCGCAGTGAATAAAAAGCCGGTAACAACCGGCCCCTGTTGAGTGCCTCATGAAAAAAATGGTCTGGACAGCGTTTGGTGTCTCTCTGATTCTTGTAAACGTCATCGCCGAAATCGGCTTTTACTACTCTGGTGTCAGCATCCACATGTTCTTTCGCATCGCCTTGATCTTCGGTGTGACAGTCGGCGTGACGGTACTTGGCGGCACCTTCAAGCTGATTGATGCCCTGGAAACTGAAAAGCCCCTTTCCGGCACAGTCAGGGATACACTCGGCGCTGACCGCAAGAAGAATTGAACTTACAGTCCCGTGCCTCGCTTCTCAAAATACGGAAAAAACTCACGGCTTGTTTGTTTCGTAGTGGTGATATCGCTACTCACTCTGGCATGCACTGATGAACTTAGTCGGGCCAGACCTTACGTCCTAACAACCGCAACGACCGGGGGTACTTTCTATCCTGTCGGAGTCGCGATTGCGACTATTGCTCATGCACAGCTTGCCGAGAGCGATGGTATTTCGATGACAGCCATCAGTTCCGCCGGATCACTTGAGAATATCAAGCTGCTTCGAGATAACCAGGCTCAGTTCGCTATCTTGCAGGGTCCCTTCAGTGCCTGGTCCTGGGATGGCGAAGGCCCGGTCAGCTCACCGCAGAAGCATCTGCGCAGTGTCAGTGCTCTGTGGAAAAACGTTGAGCATTTTGTATTGCTGTCGGAATTGAGCGCAACAGGAACTATGCGCGATCTAAATCTGCTCAGCGGGGAACGTTACGTGCTGGGAGCGCGAAACTCCGGTGCCGAGCAGACTGGTCGTTTTATTTTGGATTCGCTGGGTATCGATTATCAAGAGAAATTTAACCTGGCATACATGGGGTATGGACCAACCACCGGCGCCATCCAGGACGGCAATATTGTCGGCATGAATATTCCGGCCGGCGCACCGGTCAGTTCTATTACCCAAGCTTATGCTCTGATGGGGGATCGCATGACTATCCTGAACTGGAGTCAAGAGTCTCTCGACGCAATTAATGCTCGCTATCCACTTTGGGACTGGTATGAGTTTCCACCAAACACTTATCCCAACCAAACCGAACTGATACGTACTGTTGGTTCTCCAAATGTACTGGTTACCCGTGTAGATATTCCCGATGCAGTGGTTTACAAAATCACTAAGATGATCTGGGAAAATTTGGGTACTCTGCATGAGATCCACCAGGCAACGAGAGACATGCGTATGGAAATTGCTATTGACGGACTGGGCGCGCCACTGCATGAGGGCGCCATCCGTTACTACCGAGAAATCGGACTGGACATCCCCCCTCGCCTGCTACTCGCAGAAGCCGAGAATCACACGGACAACCAAGGAAGCGAGTCTCCATGAAGTCAACCTGGCTACGCTGGACAGCTTTTCTGTTCGCCCTGTTCCACATTTACTGTAATGTTTTCGCCAGCATCTCTGAACTTTGGCTCTCGGCCATTCACTTTGGAGGTTTCGGCGCAATATGCATGTTTATGGCCAATGAGGCTTTGATCGATGGAAAGCAGCCTCTTCAATATTGGATAAACTTGGGCCTTGCCATACTAACTATCGCCTCCGCCGGATACCTCGTCGTGTTTGAGAATGCTCTCTATGCTAGAGAGACCGAATACATCCTGAGCGATTATGTTTTTTCAATTATAGCAATAGCACTCGCCATGGAATTCACGCGACGAACAACCGGCTGGTTCATGCCGATCCTAATCACAATTAGCTTATCTTACATCCTTTTCTTGGGGCGGTTTATTGGAGGGGTGTTCGCGTTCCCTGGATTGAGCCTCGAAACAGTTATGTATCGAAGCTACTTCACCAGTGAAGGCATGTTTGGTCTTACTGCCAACATCTCCTCAACCTTCGTCTTCATGTTCATCATCTTCGGAGCCTTCCTATTGAAGTCAGGTGCAGGAGATTTCATTGTTCGCCTTGCGAATTGCTTGACCCGCCGATTCATCGGCGGTGCAGGATTGGTGTCAGTGGTCGGTTCAGGGCTGATGGGTTCCGTAACCGGTTCTGCTGTCGCCAACACAGTCTCAATCGGCGTGATCACGATTCCGATGATGAAAAAATCAGGATTTACACCACGGTTCGCCGCAGGAGTCGAAGCCGCTGCCTCTACCGGCGGCGCGCTCATGCCACCCGTCATGGGCGCAGGCGCGTTCGTTCTTGCAAGTTACACGCAAATCTCTTACGTAACGGTCATTGCTGCCTCTGCTCTGCCAGCCTTGCTCTACTTCTTAACGGTGTCTTTTTTTGTGCGCATCGAGGCGAAGAGGATCGGTTTGACAGCTTCAGGAGAGGGCGAAGGTGAATCAGTGCGGAAGGTGCTTAAAGAGGGCTGGCACTTCATCATCCCACTGGGTGTCCTGATCGGCTTCCTCGTAGCCGGCAGAACCCCGACCTCATCGGCTGCTTTCGCAATCATATCTGTCATCGCAGCTTCCTGGTTATCTGCTAATCCAATGAGACTGCCAGACATTTTTGAAGCGGTGGTGGATGGCGTCCGTAATATGGTAACAACGGCTCTTCTGTTGGTTGCTGTAGGTATCGTCATCAACGTCGTGACAACGACAGGTGTCGGTAACGCCTTTTCACTCATGATTGTTGAATGGGCACAAGGTTCACTTTTGATCACTCTGATTCTGGTAGCTCTTGCCTCGCTGGTCCTCGGCATGGGCCTACCGGTGACCGCCTCTTACATTGTGCTTGCAACACTTTCTGCGCCGCTCATTTTTGATTTGATCAGCCAATCTCAACTGCTATCAGCGCTTCAGTCAGGCGACCTTCCTGGCAACGTCGCGGCAACAATTGGACTGTTTGGCGGAGATCCGGTAGTGGCGCTGCAGGAAATGCCGATGGAAATGAAGCAGCTGATTCGGCAAGAGATGCTGCCCGCAGAATCGCTTACTGGCATGCTTCTGAGTGCTCATCTGATCATTTTTTGGTTATCCCAGGACAGTAATGTCACACCGCCGGTCTGCCTCGCCTCGTTCGCGGCGGCAGGCATTGCCGGCACCCGACCCATTCCGACTGGACTTACCAGCTGGAAGGTCGCAAAAGGTCTCTATCTGGTACCCATATTGTTTGCCTACTCGCCACTGATATCCGGCAGCTGGCCAGAGCGACTTGAAGTCTTTCTCTGGGCATGCATGGGCTTATACGCGATGGCGGGTCTTTTGCAATGGCACCTGGAAGCCCGCATCACTCCCGCTGCAGCACTAATCTTGCTGATATGTGCTGCTTTGCTGATGTGGACGCCATTACCGATTTATTACCATGCGGCAGGTGCGCTCATGCTTGGCGGCATCGTTTACCTGCAGCGCAAGGGCAATGTCCTTGTTGCTGCATCGAAGAATTTATCAGTAACGTGAGAAGACCCCATGAGTACGCACAAAGCCAATGAGATTCATCTGATTAATAGACCGAGCGGACTCCCGAGCCACGCTGACGTCGAGATGGTTCAGCGCCAACTGGAACCTCCTGTATCCGGCCAAGTGCTGATAAAAAATATCTATATGTCAGTTGACCCCTATATGCGCGGTCGAATGCGTGAAAATGCGGTCTATGCCCAGGCTTATCAGCTCAACGAGCCGATGTATGGCGGAGCTATAGGCGAAGTGATCGAGTCCAATTCTGAGCGTGTAAAGGCCGGAGAGTTTGTGCTGAATCAGGGCGCCTGGAGGGATAGTCTCGTCGCTGATGACACTGCCGTCACAGTGCTACAACCCTTCGACAAAGCACGCCTCTCACTCTATCTTGGAGCGCTGGGCATGCCAGGGCTCACCGCTTATGTTGGCCTGAAAAAGTTTGGCGAACCCAAAGCCGGAGAAACAGTATTCGTGTCAGCCGCCTCCGGAGCGGTCGGTGCAATTGTCTGCCAGATCGCCAAGCAACTGGGCTGTCGCGTGATTGGCAGCGTAGGAGACGACATGAAAGCAGAGTGGCTGAAAACGCATTGTGGCGTAGACGCTACGATCAATTATAAGACCTGTGGAAATTTGACTAAGGCCGTCGCCGAGGCGGCTCCGGAGGGGATAGACGTCTACTTTGAGAACGTCGGCGGAGAGCATCTGCAGGCCGCTCTAAATGTGATGAATCCATTCGGACGCGTGGCAGCTTGTGGCATGATTTCAGCCTACAATGATGTCCAACCAGGCCCGGGGCCCAACAATCTTATGCTTATTGTCGGTAAAAAAATTCGTATTACGGGCTTTATTGTTTCTGACCACACAGAGATGCAGCCACAATTCCTGAGCGACATGGTGGGATGGATCAAGGAAGGAAAAATAGAGTACCAGGAAACGGTTTACGAAGGACTCGGCAAGGCTTTAGATGCATTTCTGGCGCTTTTCAGCGGCGAAAATTTTGGCAAAATGATTGTAAAGCTCTGACCTTGAATGGTAGGTCTGCTGAAGCTGCGGCCGGAGAAGCGGTATTTAGGCGAGCGACTATCTTTTGCTTACAATGCTGCGCAGCCATAAAGAGGAGATAGTCTTATCCTTGCGCCAGCAAATTACGCAAGTCGATAATGGCCGCATTGGCTCTGGAAACATAGTTGGCCATAGTCAGGGAGTGGTTGGCAAAAAGCCCGAAGCCCGACCCATTCAGAATAATCGGAAACAAGATAATACGCTGGCTGGCCTCGAGCTCTCTAATAATTTGCTCGAGGCTAGCGACTGCATTTTTATCCGCCAGCACCCTGTCGAAATCAACGGCCACAGCCCGCAAAAAATGGATCAACGCCCAGGTTGCTCCGCGGGCCTCGTAAAACACATTATCGATCTGGAGCCATGGCGTTTGCACCCCTACTTCGCTGTTCGCCGCAGTTGACTGTCGAGCCGATAAGTCACCTGAGGTATCTGTGTTTACTCGCACTTGGCCGACACTGGCGCTCAGACGCTGAGACAAACTACCTAACCGGGATTCAACATTCAACAGCCACGCCGCAAGATTATCCGCTCGAGCGAAGA
>DORE01000261.1:0-270 GCA_003514305.1 Gammaproteobacteria bacterium
GATTGGGATGCGACGATCTATGTGGATAACCTCACGGATAAGCGCGCGGAGCTTACCAGGAACTATGTGAACGATAGGCCTCGAGTGACGTACGCGAGACCAATGACCATGGGCTTAAGACTTAACTATAAGTTCTAACGCTCCAAACCAGTCGGTGGAATAATAAAGCTCCCTTTTTAGGGAGCTTTTTTTTTGAGGGAGTATGCGTTGGAAGCGAAATCGCACCAGTCAATAAGAAGAGCCATAGAAGCCGGTGACTACCACGAAGCA
>DORE01000261.1:668-2713 GCA_003514305.1 Gammaproteobacteria bacterium
GGGTAAGCCCAGAGAGGCTATGGCGGTACTCGACAAACTCATTCAGTTACATCCAAGGCATGGCCGAGCTTTTCAGGAAAGAGGCCGCATATTAAGGGCCAACGGCAACGCCCAAGGAGCGCTTGCTGCTTTTGGTCGAGCTACAGAGGAAAATCCATCGCTACATGAGAGCTGGCGGGGGCAAGCAGAGATATTATTGGCTGCTGGCCGAATTCAGGAAGCCGAGAGAATAAAGCCCCACATTCAGCGCTTAGTCAACATGCCTAAAGCGCTAATCTATTCTCTGGATATGCTGTCACAAGGCTCCATAGCAAAGGCGGAGCAAGCTTGCCGGGAGTTTCTGAGAGAAAATCCTCATCATGTGGAAGCGATGCGGCTGTTGGCGCAAATCGCAGTGAAGATGAATGTTTTTGATGAGGCCGAGTTTTTACTGGAGAGTGCGGTCTTGTTCGAGCCGCAAAATATTCCTTTGAAAACGGATTACATTAACGTGCTGAGAAAGCGGCAGAAGTTGGTGGAGGCGCGCGAACACGCGCAGGAACTGTTCGAAAACGACAAAGAAAATTTGTATTTCAAGTCGCAGTTCGCTGTGATCTCTATGCAGCTCGGTGACTACGAAATTGCACTCGCTCTTTTTGATCAACTGCTGACAGCCATGCCCGGTGAACCCGTTACGCTGACGTCAAAAGGGCATGCGCTCAAGACCATCGGCGATACCGATGCGGCGATTAGTTGCTATCAAGAGGCCTGTCGAGACGGTGTCATTCACGGTGAGGCTTGGCAGTCCTTGGCGAATCTCAAGACGTATAAATTTGCAGAAAGTGAAGTTGCTCGGATGGAGGGCCTCCTCAAAAATCCGGCGCTTAGAAAAATGGATCGTGTCTATTTGCACTTCGGTCTGGGTAAAGCCTACGAGGACAGGCGCGAATACGACCTAGCGTTTTCCAATTACGCTAATGGCAACCAGATCAAGCGGGCTGAATCGAAATACATCGCTCAACACATGTCCGAGGAATTCGAAGAACAACGTCGGGTTTTCAATACTCTCGAGCCGTCTAGCGAGGGTTTTGAAGCGCCAGATCCTATTTTTATCCTGGGCATGCCGAGGGCTGGATCTACATTGTTAGAACAAATTCTATCCAGCCACTCTCAAGTCGACGGAACTCAGGAGTTACCCAACATCTTGTCCGCGGTTCATCAATTACGCTCCCGCAATAAAGACTTTGACAGGCTAAATTATCCCCGCGCAATAAAGGAATTAAACGCCGATGAGCTAAGAGATTTTGGGCGAGCCTACATTGAAGGCACCCGTACGCACCGAAAAGAAGCGCCTTTTTTCATTGATAAGATGCCCAACAATTTCCGTCATATAGGGCTCATCAAACGCATTTTACCAAACGCAAAAATAATCGATGCCCGACGCCATCCTTTGTCCTGCACTTTTAGCTGCTTTAAGCAGCTATTCGCTGAAGGGCAGGAGTTTTCCTACAACCTTGAGGACTTGGGGCATTATTACCGGGACTATGTCGGATTGATGGATTTTTGGCATCAGTATTTCCCTGGCGAAATTTTACATGTGCAGTATGAAGACGTTGTTGATGATCTTGAGATCCAAGTGCGCCGCATTCTTGCTTACTGCAACTTGCCTTTTGAAGAGACCTGCTTAAACTTTTGGGAGACCGAAAGGGCGGTGAAGACGCCCTCCTCAGAGCAAGTTCGGCAGCCTATATTTAAGTCCGGTGTTGAAAACTGGCAAGACTTTGAGGCTCACCTAGACCCCTTAAAACAGGCGCTGGGTAAGACGCTTGACGAATTTCTTCCACTGACCTAAGTCGTAACCAGTTCGGTTTTTCTAGCTACCCCGAATGTTTGGCAAAACGATGAGCCTTGGCTGGATTCACTAAAGGAAGCTTTAGGAGAGGATGTTCGTCGTCGATTCGATATTACGTAGCGCCAAGCGAGCGCCAGCGACAACACAGCAGTTCGCCAACGCGTTGTTGGTCCTTGGACTACTGACTTACGCCGCAGTAGGCATCACCGATGTC
>DORE01000213.1 GCA_003514305.1 Gammaproteobacteria bacterium
TGATTGAGCAAGCCGCGAAAAGCTATGAAATCTGGACCGGATTTTCACCTGATACTGAATCTGTGCGGTCCAAGATCGGCGAGAAGACGAAGCCGTAAGGGGCGGAGATGAAGAAACGATTCATTGCTGGCGCGGTGTGCCCCAAATGCAAAGAAATGGACCGAATGGTTCTCGAAACCAGCGACGCTGGCGATGAGGAAGAGTTTCAAAGAAGGCGCTGTGTCTCTTGCCATTTTTCAGAGGATTATGCGCCGAGTGAAAACAGATATGACTCCCTGCCGAAAGGGAAACGAGAAAAAACGATCCCCTCCAGACCCACGGCGGATGTTGTAAGAATTATTGATCCAGGATCAATGAAGAAATGATAGATCGATGCTTTAAAAGTCCACTATTTAGTCAGCTTTTCGGTGGGCCAAACGCTCCTCTTGGCTTGCTGTACAAGTGGGTGCTTGTATACTTACCGACCTAGCTCGAGATGGTCAACCGCGATTTTTTAGAAGTCGATACACTTCGGACTAGCCAGACACGTTGCGCGAACAAGTTTGATAAAAAGGAAAACAAAGGGTCTTGGCAATGAACACACTGAAAAGCATAACGACCAAAGTGGCTTTATCGTTGTCTCTCGTGCTAGCCAGCGGCTTGGCACTAGCCGACGAGCTAAATTTGAGAGCAGGAGTCACTGAGATAAGCAAGAGTGTCTACGATCTCCACAATTTAATTCTTCTGATTTGTGTCTTGATCGGCGTAGTGGTTTACGGAGTGATGTTCGTTTCGATGTACCTCCACAGGAAGTCAAGAGGCCATGAACCAGCCCAGTTTGACGACAACCATGTTCTCGAAATCGCGTGGACCATTATTCCAACGCTTATTCTCGTAGGGATGTTCATCCCGTCTTATGGCGTTTTGAAGGAAATGTACAATACGGAAAACGCAGAGATGACCGTAGAGGTGCGAGGATATCAGTGGAAATGGGAGTACAAGTACGTCGACGAGGATTACAACAACTCGTTTTCTTTTTTCTCTAATCTTGCGACCCCCAGAGCGCAGATAAAGAATCGCCAGGTAAAAACTGAGACCTATTTGCTCGAAGTAGATGAGCCGCTTCGCATCCCGGCTAACAGGAAGGTTAAGTTTCTGGTAACGGCAGAGGACGTGATACACGCATGGTGGGTGCCTGATTTTGGGATAAAGCGTGATGCGATTCCGGGGATAATAAACGAACTCTGGGCCATCGTCCCTGAACCCGGCACATACAGAGGTCAATGCACCGAGCTCTGCGGGAAAGACCATGGGTTTATGCCTATCGTCGTCGAGGTTCTTCCAGAGGTAGAGTTTGACCTTTGGTATCAGGACAAAGTGGCAGAGAAAATAGCCCTTGATCAGAGCAAAAAAAGTCAATCGGACCCAGAATTTTTAACCGTATCAAGCGGGGGATAGTTCAGCAGGAGTAACAATGAGCGAAGTAGTCCATACAGGTCATCACGACGATCACGACCACGGCCCTGAGAAGGGCATTTTACGCTGGCTGTATACGACCAACCACAAGGATATAGGTACGCTATACCTTTGGTTCAGCTTCCTTATGCTGTTTATCGGCGGTGCGCTAGCCCTTGTGATTCGAACAGAGCTTTTTCAACCTGGTTTGCAGTTCATAGAGCCTGCCTTCTTTAATCAGATGACTACGAATCACGGTTTGATAATGGTGTTTGGGGCGATAATGCCCGCCTTCGTTGGCTTAGCGAATTGGTTGCTTCCGATGCAAGTGGGTGCGCCAGATATGGCGTTGCCACGCATGAATAACCTGTCCTTCTGGATAATGCCGTTCGCGTTTGGAATGATGATATCCACGTTTTTTATGGACGGAGGGGGTCCAAACTTTGGCTGGACTTTCTACGCGCCCCTGTCCACCGCCTACGGCCCGCCGTCAACCACATACTTCATATTCGCGGTCCACTTGATGGGTGCTTCTTCGATAATGGGTAGCATCAATATAATAGCCACGATCCTAAACATGCGTGCTCCAGGCATGACTCTAATGAAGATGCCGCTTTTTGTTTGGACTTGGCTTATTACGGCATTCCTACTTATAGCAGTTATGCCAGTGCTCGCAGGCGCCGTGACGATGATGCTCTTTGACATTCATTTTGGCACCAGCTTCTTCAACGCGGCAGGTGGCGGTGACCCGGTTATGTTTCAGCATATCTTTTGGTTTTTTGGTCACCCAGAAGTATACATAATGATCTTGCCTGCATTCGGCGTCGTGTCACACATAATCCCGACCTTCGCTAGAAAGCCTCTCTTTGGCTATACATCGATGGTATACGCAATTGCCTCGATAGCGATACTTTCGTTTGTCGTGTGGGCGCACCACATGTTTACGGTAGGAATGCCATTATTTGGCCAAGCTTTTTTCATGGGCGCCACAATGGTTATAGCGATCCCAACCGGAGTGAAGGTGTTTAATTGGATTGCAACTATGTGGCGGGGCTCAATGACTTTCGAAACGCCGATGTTGTTCGCATTAGCCTTCGTAATTCTATTTACGATGGGAGGCTTTTCAGGCCTTATGCTCTCAATTGTGCCAGCAGACTATCAATATCACGACACGTACTTCGTAGTCGCGCATTTTCATTATGTCTTAGTACCAGGAGCGCTCTTCTCCATAATAGCTGCCGTCTATTTCTGGTTCCCTAAATGGACTGGGAAAATGTACGATGAGGCTCTAGGTAAACTGCACTTCTGGCTTTCGTTTATAGGGGTAAACGTCACCTTTTTCCCTCAGCATTTTGTAGGTCTTGCGGGCATGCCCAGGAGAATTCCTGATTATGCACTTCAGTTCGCCGACTTCAATATGTTATCGAGCGTGGGCGCATTTATATTCGGCTTTTCGCAACTATTCTTCCTCTACGTGCTGATTAAAGGAATTCGCAGCGGCAAGCCTGCCGAGGGTCTCTCTTGGGAAGGAGCAAAAGGGCTTGAGTGGACCCTTCCCTCTCCCGCGCCTTATCACAGCTTCACAAATCCACCAAAAGTCAGTTAAGCAAACGCAGAGACATCAAGGCAGGGAATGAACAACCGAGTTGATCAGCAAGCTGGTGTTACAAGGACAGTAAAGAAGCTTTGTCTGGTCCTCGTTGGAATGGTTGGCTTCGTTTTCGCGCTAGTCCCAATCTATGATCTTTTTTGTGAAGTAACTGGCCTGAATGGGAAAACAGGTGGCCAATATACCTACGTCGAGTCAGAAATGGAGCCAGATTTAACGCGAGAAGTTCGTGTTAATTTTATAACCAATACGAACCAAGGCATGAACTGGGAATTTTGGCCAGAGAAGGGAGCCATGAAGGTAAACCCCGGAACAATACACACGGTAAACTTTTTCGTGAGAAACCCCTCTTCTGTTCCCACTGTAGGAAGAGCTATTCCGTCTGTGGCCCCAGGCCTAGCTGCCGGTTATTTTCACAAGACGGAATGCTTCTGCTTCGAACAGCAGCTTCTCGCCCCCGGCGAGATTATGGAAATGCCCCTTAGGTTCATTGTGGGGCCCGAGATTCCTGGAGATATAAAAGAGATAAGTCTAAGCTATGCTTTGTTCGATGTAACAGATGACTCGTCGGATTTAATAAAGGAATTCAATAACCGTTTGAACACCGCAGTAGCGGCTTATTAGAGGGGGGTTCGCAGAAGTGGCAGGTTCAGCTGGTCCAGATCAATCGATTTACTATGTGCCAGAACGTGGCTGGTACCCCGTTTGGCTGGCGTTAGGTTTGGCGATCTTGGTCACCGGGTTGGGCTCTGTCTTGAACATTCAGAAGACTGGGGGTTCAGCGGACTGGACGCAGAGCCTTATTGGTTTCGCGATAGTTGCTTTCGTATTCTTTCGGTGGTTTGCTAAGATCATTCAGGAAAATGCTGAGGGTTACAACAACGCGCAGCTTAAAAAGAGCTACGTCTGGGGAATGGGCTGGTTTATATTTTCTGAGGTCATGTTCTTCGCGGCCTTCTTTGGGGCCTTATTTTATATTCGAATGTGGGTAGTGCCTTGGTTGGGGGGGGAAGGCTCCAAAGCGATCGTAGGTGATTACCTGTGGCCCGAGTTTGAAGCAACGTGGCCGGTGGTGAACAATCCTGACCCTGAGTTATTTGGAAACCCGGGGCAATCTATGGCACCCCCAGCCTTGGGCGCTGCATGGCTTACCTACTTACCGTTTATGAATACCGTGATATTGCTGTCCTCCAGCGTGACAGTACACATGGCGCATTTGGCTATAAACACCCAGGAGCGCGGGAAGATAGCGGGCTGGTTGGGCTTTACTGTTTTCCTAGGCATTATTTTCCTCGGTCTCCAGATTCTGGAATATTATGAGGCGTACGCGCACATGGGACTCACCCTATCGTCCGGCATATATGGGTCGACGTTTTTCATATTGACCGGTTTCCACGGCTTCCATGTCACTATGGGAACGGTGATTCTTTTTATCCAGTTTCTCCGCGTTCTGAAGGGGCATTTTAAAGAACACGACTGTTTCGGGTTTGAGTCAGCGACCTGGTATTGGCATTTCGTTGACGTGGT
>DORE01000107.1:0-251 GCA_003514305.1 Gammaproteobacteria bacterium
TGATCTGAAGACAGCAAGCTGTCGGAAAGCCTGAAACCGTGAAAGCGGGGCTGAGAGCTCTACAAGACCCGAAAGGGAAAACAGGGGGCGTTGAGTAGTCGCTCTCAATCTCGCGACGAAACAACCTCACACCAATCAGTCCCCGCCAAGTGCGGGGTTTTTCATTGCCCTGGAGCTAGGACATCACCGACTGCCGATTGAGCTAAGCCCGTTCAGAAACTGTGGTCTGAGCCATTCACCAGAAGCTCACC
>DORE01000107.1:614-4854 GCA_003514305.1 Gammaproteobacteria bacterium
ACCAGAAGGACTGTGATCTTGAAGAAGTCAAGGGGGCACTACCCCCTAGCTTTTCACTCACACAAATCATGTCAATCAAGCCCGCGATCGTTTATGCCCTTTCCCTAACGCTGGGGTTAGCTGCAGTCACTCATGCGAAAACAATGTTGATCGAGCAAACATCTCAGGAGACTAATGACACCCAGGAACTGGTTTATCGCACTGAACGACCGGACCCCTATCAATCTGATTGGATCGAACGCCGTCGAATGAGACCTTCAATCAGCTACGTCCCTGGACGATGGTCCCAATGGACGGTATGAGGGACATCTTTGTCACCACATTCCATCACCGCAAACCAAAACCCGCCAAGCAAAGCGACACTGAGAGGACTACAAGAGTGGAAAGGATCAACCAGGGGGGGGCTTATTCGTGCCACCAATCTCGCGATAAATATTTCTGACTGGTTATAGAAGGTTCAGTCACCGACGAACGTCAGGCCGAATTAATAGTTTCCTTTAGGTCTGCTAGAAAATATCTCGTTTAATTAATTGTTTAGCTCATTGAACGCTGCAAAGCAAGAATAAAACGACTGCCAACACCGACTTCGGATTGCACACTCACGCTGCCACCCATGCCTTCCATCAACATTTTTACAATGGATAAACCTAACCCTGAACTGGTTTCCCCACGGCGCAAACTCACCCCATCTGCACGCACGAAGCGTTCAAAGATTCGTGTCTGTTGATCATCCGGAATTCCCTGACCATGGTCCTGAACACTGAACAGAACCTGCTGATCTTTTAAAACAATATCAAGTTCTATCAGACTCTTTGGTTCTGAGTATTTGACTGCATTCCCAATCAGGTTTTCAAGGCATTTGACCAGACGATCTGGATCACCGATTGCCCAGATAGATTCTTCAAGTCCACTGTCATCTAATCTAATGATGTTGCTCGGAAAGGCAAATTGGGAAAGGCGTAGAGCTTCGCGACAGCTCAAAATGCAATCAAAAGGCTCACGCAAGACTTTGAATTGATGATTATCGGCACGGCTAAGGTCTAATAAATCACTTAGCATTCTATTAAGCCTAAAAGCTTCTTTGTCGGCAATTAGTAAAGACTCGCGATACCGCGAATCCAGGTCTTGTGCGCGGTTTAAAACTGACTGAATAAATCCGGAGATTACAGTGAGTGGTGTTCTGAATTCATGTGATATTGTTGAAGCAAATTGCTTTTGATTTTGGGCAGAAGTTTCTAATCGCTGAACCATGCGATTAAATTCAGTGAGAATAGGCTGGAGCTCAACAGGCTGACCATTTAACGGAATTAATGCAGTATCAAGATTGTCCAGTTGAATATTTGAAAGGCGAGAACGCACTGATCGCATTGGCCTGAGAATATATGTGAGAGCTATTGCAAGTAAAACCACCAGAGAAAGCATTAGAACGATCTCAGACAGAAAGCGTATGCGGCTTAAAGTTATAAACAAAGACATGTTATATATTGGCCTGATATAAATTAAAGCTCCAGTTTCCGAGCCGCCAGATAAGTTGACAGATTTTACTGCTACTGCGCGATCAGTTCCGTAATCAACCAATGCGAAACGACTGACGTTACTTGTCGCGAGCTTTGCAAAATCACTCAGCTGTTGGGACGTGTAAAGAGACTCAGCACCTTGCCCTGGGACAAGGCCTGCACTACCAGAAATCATCACTGCCTTACCATCAGCTAAGGCTATTTCAGATAAAAAATTCTTATAATCTTTCTTAGTACAACATTCCATAGCCTCTTGGGCAGTTAGTAAATCTAACTGATTGTCAACAAGATTCAAGGGCCTCAAAACTTGGCGTGAGAGAACAGAATCTAAGTAGAGTGATGTAAAGTCTTTCCAAAGCTTCCCAGATATTGCCAAGCTCAAAGCAGATTGAGCAACAATTAAAATAAAGGATGTAAGAAAAAATCTACGAGCAATCGACCATCGTCCTGCAGAAGCAGTGGATGCTTGGGGATCACGATTCGATGCTGGCAATGCTCATACCCCGCCTCTATGTCAGATTATCCGATGTAGCGGACCTATTTCTGGTGATTTTCTGGTGAAAACTCGGTGAACACCTGAAGTCATTCTGAAATAGCATTGTTTTCTTGCTTCTCGTTCTTTTTGCAGCGAGTCTTGTCAGCCAGCAAAGAGGAAAACTCTGTCATTTCATTCAGGTATGCTAAATCACTCCTGCTCTTTGGTAATTCAAAACCAGTGACACCAAGAGCCTTCAGAACCTCGGCATGTGCATTCGATGCTTGATTGAGTGCAAGAAGCGCATTTTGAACCTTTTGCACTTTATTGGCTTCTGATGGTGATAAAAACTCAGGCGAAGCAATAATATAGTAGTTTCGCTTAATCTCACTTACCCAGCCCACAAGCACCTCTGATCGAGCCTGTTCTGGTACGTATTTCAAAGGATCTCCTTCTGAGCCAGGCACAAAAGCAAAGTCTTGTTGATCGCTATCACCAACAAACATGGCTCGATGTCCATGTTTTGGTTCATGCATACAGCTCCCTAAATCATTGATATCAACTCCTTGGGCTTTCATCTCAATTAGCGGAGTCAGGAACGTTGAACCTGAGTAATTAGAACCAAAGACAACACGCCTTCCTTTTAACACTTGTAGCGGTTTTGCACTATTTAGTTCATCTTCCACGTTTCTATGCAGTTTTCGGTCCACAACCAGGACATTCATAAAAGACTTTACTTCTGTCGCAATCGGTTGTGCATTTTTGTTGGCAGCTAAAACTCTTGATGTACCCAATGACCCAGCCCATAAAAGATCTACTTTCCCAGAGTTCAGCAGCTCATAAGAGTGAACATAATTAATCGCAGGCACGTATTCAATTTTTAGTCCTGTAGCCTTTTCAAGGTATGAAGTAAATGTATTCATTTGCTCATACATAATGTCTTGCGCAAAATTAGGTTCTTCAGTAATGCGAATATCGGCTGAAGAATTTAACGGATTAATATTGCGTTCATTAGAATTGGTTTGACTTCGATGGCAGCCAAGCAAGCAAGTGCATACAAAAATAAGGCTAAGCCAGGATTTCACTAAATAACTTTGCTAATGCATTAATACTCAAGAGTAAATTTAGCAACATAAGCATGGGCGATCGCAACTCTTTATTAAAACAAAAGACTTCTTGCTCGTTATGGCCATCAGAATAAGATCCCGGCCACGTTAGAGATGAAAGCGGATGATGTAATTCTCATCGCTGACGATGAGGCCAACATCCTGATGCTTCTTGAAATGGAGCTGCAAGCCGAAGGATTTCAAACGATTGGCTGCAGCGATGGGGCAAAAGCCTTGGCGCAGATCCGAGAGTCGAATCCCGCAATTGCTCTACTCGACTGGAACATGCCCATCGTTACAGGGCTGGATGTTTGCCGCAGGCTGAGGGACACTGGTAATCGCTTGCCTGTGATCATGATCACAGCACGTGATGAAATGGACGATCGGGTCGCTGCTTTGGAAGCTGGTGCCGACGATTTCATTGCCAAACCATTCAATATCCGTGAGGTGCTGGCCAGAGTTAAGGCCTTGCTGAGGCGCAGCACTGCAGTCAGTCCCGATCAGCTCAGCTTCGGCGATCTTCGGCTTAATGGTCCAGAGCGATGTTGTGATTACTCAGGTGTTCCGTTAAATCTAACTGTGAGAGAATTTGACCTCTTGGAATGCTTCATCCGTAATCCGCGTCAAGCCTTGAGCCGTTCTCAGTTAATCCAGAATGTGTGGGGAGATGACTATTTTGGAGATGAGAATGTTGTTGATGTCTACGTGCGGTATCTGCGTAAAAAGCTTGAAGATGTGAAATCCGAACGGATCATTCAAACAATCCGTGGCATCGGATTTGCCCTGAGACTAGACGACCAACAAGGCTGAAAAGCCACCACTTATTTACTCTGGATCATTCTCTATCATGGAGATGAGAAAAATCGAAGGCCTCTTTGATTGAAGTTTTTTCATACACGCAACAAGCCGCAATCGATTGAAATCATCAAATTCATTGACTTCCTTTTTAGCAGCTGGCTTTGAGGCCAACCAACACTGTCCATTGGTGCTTGGCGGTCCACCAATGAGAAGTCCTTGATTGACATGGTTGCATGTCTGAAACCAACTCGGATCGAACAGGGGCAAAGTGCATTTGTGGTCTTACGTGCACCTGTCCAGGCGATGATTGAAAAGCATCCGAAGGCTTTTCAATGGCACGCTTC
>DORE01000096.1 GCA_003514305.1 Gammaproteobacteria bacterium
TGCACCAGCTGCGCTAATCGAGTCCGGCGGTCGGTCAGGGTCATCTCTACTAGGGCTTGCCCACCGACGGAAAGAAGGTCGTAAGCGATCACCGCAGTTGGATAATTTAAAATGTCTTTCTTGGTCGGCTTTTTTTTGTTTAGGCGCTTTTGCAGATCGTTGAAGGAGCCTAATTCTTTCCCTCGCATGACGACCAATTCTCCATCTATAACTGCCTCTCCGGAGATCTGCCCTTCCAGTTCCGGGAAACTTTTCGAGATATTTTCGCCGGTGCGACTGAAAATCGCGGCGCCTTTCGAGGTTGTGACCAGTTGAACTCGTATGCCGTCATACTTCCATTCAACCAGCCAATCACTCGGATTAAGTGAATTTCTTGTTGCGTCGTCGAGCGGATGGGCCAGCATCAAAGGCATGAAGGCGACTTTCCCAGTAATGTCAGGTTTCGGCCCTTTGTTCTCCAACCAGTCAAAGAGTTCCGTGTACGGAGGATCTATAGCGTGCCAAAGTTGCTCAATCTCCTGAAGATCCACACCGCCAAAATCGGCGAGAGTCTTTTTTACCGAGCGCGCGGAAATCCCTATTCGCAAACCGCCCGTCCCTAGCTTCAACAATGCCCATCGCTGAATTGGGCTCATTTCGTCCAGCAAGCCCGCTAGATAAGTCTCCGTTTGTTTTGGTGAGCTGGTGCTTAATTTTTCTATCAGCTGGGAGAGTGATGGAAGCGCCTGCGAGTGCGACGTACGTTTGGCCGGCCAGAGCAGCGAGACCGTTTCACTAAGGTCTCCCACGTAGTCATAGCTCGCATCGAAGAGGTACGGGTCAACTCGCGACTTTATTAGCCGCAGAACAAGTTTTCGCTTGAACAGACTAAGATCCAACGTACCGCCAAGCGCCGCAACAGCCCACCCTCTGTCGGGATCAACACCAGACTGCAGATAGCCCTTTAGAATCCGGGCCTTTGCCGAATTACTGGTGGTGAAATAAAGCCGATGCACGAGCTCCGAGAAGACCTCCATCGCTAATCCGCTTCCTCGTCATAACCCAGCAAATTCAAAGCGATTGCGTCTATGCCCTGCTGTTTTGCGTGATGTACTAACGCGTCCTCGCGACCGTGGGTTACCCACAACTGCGCTGGATCGACCTGTCGTATAGTTTCTACCAGCTGCGGCCAGTCGGCGTGGTCGGAAATGGTGAGCGGCAATTCCACACGTCTCTGTTTGGCACGTGCTCTGATTTGCATCCAGCCAGACGCCAAGCAGGTCATAACATCGGGGAACCTGCGTGACCACTTGTCGGCCAGCGCGGATGGAGGGGCGATCACGAGTTTTCCCGCCAGCGACGCTTTATCCTCTACCTCCGAGACTTTCCGCCAATGCCCCAAATCGACACCAAACTGTTCATACAACTCGACCAACTTAATCTGAGCACCGTGTAAATAAATAGTCTCCTCATATCCCAATTGTCGCAGGACCGACATCAAGCGTTGACACTTACCTAACGCATAGGCCCCCAAAAGATGGCAGCGGTGAGGAAAATCTCTGAGGGATTGAAGCAATCTTTCCAGCTCATCCTCTATTGGCGGCTGCGTAAAAACGGGCAGAGCGAAAGTCGCTTCAGTAATGAATATATCGCTTTTTTGAACCTCGAACGGCTGGCACGTCGGGTCATAAGCGCGCTTGTAGTCGCCAGAAATCGTCGCGACCTCGTTGTTATACGTTAAGGTTACTTGCGCGCTTCCGAGTATGTGTCCGGCCGGGGATAAGCGCATGGCCACACCGTTAGGTAACTCTAACGTATCACCCAGATCTACAGCGACACGCTCTTCGCTGAAACGGGCTCCGAATCTACACGCCATAATCGCGAGCGTTTCTGGCGTGGCATAAACCCTCATGTGCCCGGGCCTAGCGTGGTCTGCATGAGCATGAGTAACGATTGCTTTTTCGACGGGCGTAATCGGATCTACGTAAACAGCCGCGGGTCTTATGTACAACCCCTCTGGCTCAACACTTAACCAGTTGCGATTCATACGGATGGACTCACTCACGGATTAATGGCAACGGCCTTCCATCCCGCGTCCTCGAGAATGGACATGCGCCGGACTTGAGGGTTCCCTTTCAGTTGCAGGTGGTCGACAGAAAAAGGCTTGAGGATAAGCAGCGTAAACGAGGCCGGCGGTTGACTGAGGTCGTTATTTAGCGGCGGCGCGGAGTTTTCTTGCAGATCACAAACCTTTCCTGGCGCAGGCCAAAAAAATTGTGTTTTGGCTTGCTCGCTTAATTTGTTCCAGCTTTCTGATCGTTCCAGCGACGTTGGTTGGCTATAAATTTCTGCTCGAGCCCTGATCCGGAATTGTTCTCTGGTGTTGGTAAAATACCAGGAGATTTCGCAAGCAGGATTGTCTCGAAGCTCCTGTACTTTTTTGCTACGAGCATCGGTGATGATCTTTATGGCGTCGGTCTCAGCGACTAAGCCGCGAAACACCACAGTCCTATTGGAAGGCAATCCGTCTGATGAAAGAGTCGCCAAATGGCAATAACTGTTCTCTCTTGCTCTTTTGTTTTTTCGGATCGTCTGCCGCAGGGCGGTACTCCAAAGATAGTCGGATGACATAGCCTGTTCTAACTCAAATGGCGCCACAATAGCGAGCGCGGCGCATTTTTCAGGTGAAGAAATGCGTGAACGTGTTAGAAAATGCTCTGGTAGCAACTTCTTCTTGAGAGGGTTTTCGAACTATTTCGAGCAGTCTTGGACTACGAATTTGTCGCGACGAAGAATTTGAAGGCTCGGCAAAAACCCTGTCGCCAACAACGCTTACGTTGTCACTGAGTCTAGGTATATCCCCAAATTTCATGGTGCGAAGGTCCCCCCGAGCGGCAGCACTTTTTTCTCGCCCACACACTTGGTTATAGTAGCTGTGCTTTTGGGGAAAAAGAGAGACATCATGGCAAACACGCCTCAGGTTCGGTTTAGTGACACTCTTCCGGCCGATGAGATATCCAAAGAACTACTGCCGGTGGTCAAGGCATTAGGCGTTCAAAAAAACTGCGAAGAGCTTGCTACTGAAGGCTGGACGATTTTGGAGAACGCGGTAACCCCCGATTTTATAGCGTCGCTCAGATGCGCTATTCTCGATCACAGTCGGAAAGGCGGCGCGAATATGCTTTTGGATAAGAATGAAATATTCGTTGCCACGGCACTGCACCCAAAGCTGATGGCGCTCGCTGAGTTTTCAGTCGGCCGGGGTTTTCTGTTGAGCCAAGTTGCCGCGAGCGTCCGGCACAAGGGGTCCCCATGTATAGGTCTACACGCCGATCATAATTGGCTGCCCGCACCTTTTCCGAGCCATAACATGTTGTTGACGGCCTGTTGGGCATGCGACGAATATTCTGAAACTAAGGGCGCAACTCTAATCGTTCCCGGTAGCGGCGCCGAGCGGCGCCATCCGTCGGAAAAAGAGTGCAATGAACTCAAAGGCGCGATTCCCATTGAGTGTTCCGCGGGCTCGGTGGTTCTATGGGACGGAAACATATGGCATTCGAATTATCCGCGTACCGCAGAGGGCGAAAGAGTGGTCTGTCATGTCACCTACAGCAGATTAATGATGCGGCCGGTAGAGAATTATTCAGCTTCCAAGCGGCGCTTGATAGATTCACATGGTGATCGAATGGCCCAGCTACTGGGGGAAGATGACTTCCTTGATAGCCCCGAAGGAGCGGATTACTCAAAATTGCTGCAGACATTTAATAATGCCAAACGCTGAAATCGAGTTCGCGTTGGTCGCGCGTCCAAGGAGCATGCTGATCCCCGTAACCCATTGATCTTGCGAAAAAGCAGCAGCAAAAATCGGCGTCCGTAAACAGAGAACAAAGCGCGAGCCAGCGGACGTGTTCGGGGACAATCTGAGACATTGAAGTCGTAGCAAAGAATTTAAGGAATTAGGGTTTGCAGAATTTGCACAGCGCAGGGCGAAACAAGAAATCTAATCACAGGCACGGCGTTATCGCTCACCTGATGTTGTTGTTTTTGGCGATCGCTTACTACACCTATTTACAGATAAGCGAGGGCCAAGAGGGACCGCTGAGTTTTCTCGTTCTTGGATTATTTATATTGGTTCCCCTAGAGCGGTTAATGCCTCGGCACGCTCAAAGAATCCTTCGGCGTGGCTTACACGTGGACTTGTTGCACGCGGTGCTGACTGGTTTGCTCGCGTATTTACCGGTCATGCTCGTATTCCCTTTTTTAGAGCCGATCCGATCGCAGCCGCTGGCAGCATCGATCGCTGAGCTGCCAGTGATTTCTCAAATCGCGTTGGCCTTTCTTGCACAGGAATTTTTAATCTATTGGGGTCACCGATTCAGTCATGAAATACCTATTTTGTGGCGTTTTCACTCGGTCCATCATTCTTCTGAGAAGCTCGACTGGTTAGCCGGGGAGCGCCGCCACCCAGTTGATGGCGCGCTTATGGCGTTTTTCGTTGGAATCCCCTTATTGTTTCTCGGTTTTGATCTGATCGATTTACTTTGGCTAGGTGTTTTTAATTCACTTTGGGATATGACGATTCATGCGAATTTGCGGTGGCGATTACGTTTCATGAAAGGTTTATGGGTAACCACCGAATACCACCATTGGCACCATGTAGCGGATAAAGAAATTAGAAATCGAAACTACGCGGGTGCACTGCCTGTGTTTGATTGGTTATTCGGCACCTACTACTTGCCCAAAGATAAGTTACCCGAGGGCTATGGGATTGATACGCCTATGCCGAATTCATATCTTGGCCAGTTAACTCAACCCTTTCGTTTGGTTGATCGTCGATAGTGGTGTTGATTGATACGAAATCAGAACAGATCGGGGGTTGTCGGCAAGTCCAGGGATCTTCCCAGCGACAAAAACCGCTGCAAAAACGCGGACTGGCCTACTTGTCACTGTCTCGCTGATTAATCCGACAAGGTACAGGGCCCTTGGCTAAGGGCCCTGCTATGCAAAATCACTTTGGAGAAGATTCTGGCTGGTATTGGTAATACCCAGGCATTGGGATCATCAAATGTGCGTAATCTGTATTGGCAAACATCACGTAGGGAGCCCCAGCAGTGAAATCGGTAGGGAAGTTATCTAACGATCTAGGATCTTTCGGCATCAGCATAAGGTGAGGCCCTGACTCGATCCATTGGCCTGGTTGCGCGTCACTCTCATTCATTACTGCTGGCGTCGAGTTGTCCTCGCCAACATCGCCTTGCAGCATCCACATGTAAGAGTCGCGGTCCATATCGGGTTTCTTGCCCTGCATGAACGCTGCCATCCACTTCATTCCCTCGCTGTCATGGCAAACTGGCATAGCCTCATGCGCGGACGACCAGCCCGACTCTGGTACGGGTCGCGGGTTACCGGATTGGCAAATCCAACCGTTGGTGCCCTCGCGAAGCACGGCACCGCCGGAACCGATTATGGTCGCAAATTGCCCTATAAAATCTGGGGCCGCGGAACTGTATGCACTGATTTGCCATTCCGCCGATGCATTACTGCTAGATGCTTTCTCCTCATGATGCCCAGCAACAGCAGTTTGGGAGGCAACAAGTGCCGTTATAGCAAGTAGAAATACTCTCATTAAACGCTCCTTATTTTGTTGATGTGCGATATCGCGTATCGCAAGGTAGCACACCTTTTTGCACAAGTTGTTTGCTTGAGCTGCGCTTTGTTTTACTACTTTCTAT
>DORE01000189.1 GCA_003514305.1 Gammaproteobacteria bacterium
CATCGTCTAGAGAACTGAAACCTAGGTTGGCAAGAAGCTCTCTGACCTCATGTGCAATGTTCAAAAGGTACTGCGCAAGTGCCCGGGGGTCTCCGTCGAACGCTTCAGCGTTTGTTGTGAGTCCAGCCGGGCATTTAATGTTGCAGTTTTTGGCCATAACGCATTTCAGCATCATCAGGGCAGTAGTTCCGAACTCAAACGAGTCTCCACCCAGCAGACAAGCTTTTAAAACATCCGAGCCCGTTTGCATCGCTCCAGAGCACCGGAGAGTCACTTTTTGTCGTAAACCATGTAAACAAAGAGCTTGATGGACCTCGGCTATGCCAAGCTCAGCTGCGCGCCCAGTGTATTTAAGGGATGTGACCGATGCAGCTCCGGTGCCGCCAGTATTACCAGCAATATTTATTACGTCAGCGCCCGCTTTCGCAACACCGACAGCGATAGTTCCAATGCCCTCTGAGCTCACTAATTTAACTATAACGCGCGTGCGAGCGGCTTTTGCATCATGAATTAGTTGCCCAAGATCCTCAATAGAGTAGGTGTCGTGATGAGGCGGAGGTGATACTAATTCGACGCCGGGCGTACCTCCTCTGGCAGCCGCGATTTCAACCGTAACTTTC
The DNA here is from genome assembly GCA_003514305.1 of Gammaproteobacteria bacterium. Classification (GTDB taxonomy): domain Bacteria; phylum Pseudomonadota; class Gammaproteobacteria; order Pseudomonadales; family Pseudohongiellaceae; genus UBA9145. The sequence goes on from DORE01000189.1 coordinate 621, forward strand.
GGTCCCGGCAGCTGCCCCCCCTCTCCTGGTTTCGCGCCCTGCCCAATTTTTATTTCGATTTCCTTCAGATTTGGGTCGGCAAGATAAGCAGCCCAAACCCCAAATCTTCCAGATGCAAATTGTTTGATCCTACTCGCCCGAATTGTGCCAAATCTGGAGAAGTGCTCGCCTCCTTCCCCGCAATTAGACATCCCACCGACCATGTTCGTGCCATGTGCTACTGCCTCATGAGCTGATGCTACCAGTGCTCCATGTGACATAGCTCCTGATGCGAACCGTGGAGTTATCTCTGAGGCAGGTTGTACCATTGAAAGAGGTATCGGCGCTGGTGGGCATAGGATTCTGGAAACATAATCAAGCCCTTGGCCTTTTAATTGAACAAAAAGCTCGTCTTTATTCACGCGACTTTTCTCAATATCTTTTCCAAACCTTTCTTCTAAGGAGTTTTGTAAAGCCTTTAGTCGAACTCCATCGTCGTGACTGGATGGGTTCATTTTGAAGGCATAACACTGTTTTTTAACTGACGTAACGCTGAGGCCTCTTATATAAAAATTAAGATTACCGGCACGATTGAAGAGCATCATTTCTTCTTTTATCTCTTCAGCGGTTTTTTTGCCTGTAATGTCAGCCGGAAATGACAGAACATCCCGCAGGGCAGCCGGTCTGTTAAGACGTTCGTTAGCCATATCTGCGGAAAATCTGCGATAGCCTTGTGTAATTGAAAATTCGTTTATTTGTTTTGGCTTTAGCTGGTCAAAGCTCGTATTAACATAACCTTGATCGGTAATTCCCAGTGCATCCTCCATGTTGCCAAGAGTCATCAGGCGCATTGGTTCTGAATTGCGGTCGTTCTCTGCTACCGAGAATTCGATATCCTCCTCTGTGAGATCGACGAAGCCGCGAACCGCTGTTGTGCCAAATGAATGGCCGGCGCCGACAGCTCTTTCTTTGAATAGACCTAAGATTGGGATCCCATCTGATTGAACAACCGTGAGCGCACGCTCGTGCCAATCTGAGGTTGATTGGGCGATCCTATCGAACTGAACACCACCAACCGGAGACTTTATATTCGGGAAGAAACGGCTGAAGATTGGATCATCAGCGTCCAAAAAATTTGGTTCAAAAAACTCGCCACCCGAGTAGCTTTCAACCGTACACAAACCGACTTTGCCCATTGTCTTTTTTAAAGCTTTTTCTGCCGCTTTAACGAATCTTGAGTAAGCTTCTCGCGGGTTTTCTGGATATTTCTCCTCGGCCCGAATTTGCACGGCAAGCGCATAAACGGCACTAGCTCCGAATCCGAGGGCACATGCAATGTGGTGAGACGACTTGACCTGCCCACTCTCGACAATGAGCGAAACTCTTAATCTCAGACCTTTTGCGATTAAGCTCTGATTAACCGCAGATACGAGGAGGGTTGTTGGTAGTGCTGCATACTTGGCGCTTATGTTGCGATCAGACAGGATGACGATCCCGCCTTCATCCCTGGCAAACTCAGTTACCTTGTTGGCCACTTGTTCGATAGCCGCAACCAGCAGTGCCTCGTTTCTTGACAGCGACTTAGTGTCGACGGCATACACCGTATCCACAGTGATACATGGCGTGTTGGTTTGGTTGCGAATTACGTTGATGGTTTCAAGTGAGAGAATAGGGGAATCAACTACTATTTGTTTGGACTCGCTCGGACCTAAAAGTGGCTTTTCCCCGAGCGCCACTCTCAGTGTCATTCCGTCAGCCTCGCGGACAGAGTCTAACGGTGGGTTAGTTACTTGCGCAAACCTCTGGCTAAAGTACTTCGCGACTCCGCCTTCGTTATCGTTCAACGCATTAATAGCACTGCCGTATCCCATCGCTGAGACCTTCTCCATGCCTGAAGACAGCATTGGGTCAAGAAGAAACTTAAAACTTTCTTGGTTATGAAAATAGCTGACATATCGGGCGTTGAGGTTAAGGTCTCCGGAATAAAGCGACGCTTCGGTCAGTTCTTTGTGAGAGGCTGCTTCAACCTCGTTGATATGTACCCTCGCGCCTTCGAGCAATGAGGCGTAATTTTTCGCATTCGCGAGTTTTTCAAGTGCTTCTTCAGTCTCGTAAACCCGGCCTTCGTGATGATCGAAATAAACCATGCCGCCTGCTTCAATTCTGCCTAATCCGATAATCTCCTCCGGAGCGAAGTTGATCTGTCCAGCTTCGGAGGTCACTGCGAGGTACTTGTCAGTTTCAACTGATCTGAGTGGTCTTAAGCCCAGTCGGTCGAGTCTCGCTCCCACAATACGTCCGTCACTAAAAATCAATGCTGCAGGCCCATCATTTTTCTCTTCATACAGAGAAAAGTACTCAAACATCGCACGCACTTCAGGTGACAGCCGCGCATCGTTCTCCCAAGCCGGGGGCATCATTGATACGACTGAAGCAATAAGGTCAAGATCTCCGTGATGAATGCGAGCTGATAGGGTTCGATCGAAACGACAACTATCAGATTGGCCTTTGGGCCGCACTACAGAAAAATTTCTGGCTTTGGCCTCGGCCACTTCAAAGAGTCGATTCTTTTTATCAGTGTTTAGTTCACCATTATGTGCCATTACTCGAAATGGTTGCGCCATTGATGGGTGAGGGTCAGTGTTGGTCGAAAAGCGAGTGTGAAAAAAAAGAGTATGGACCTTATGTTCTTGTGAATTTAAGTCATCAAAGTACGGAATCAACTCCCAAGAATTCAGCCGACCTTTCAAAACTTGGCTATGAGTGGAAAGAGACAGAGGGTAAAACTCCGAGAGACGTTCATTTCGGAAGGCAGCAGATTCGATCTCAAGAAGCACTTCAAAAACTTTGCCGTCCACCTCATGGGCCGTCATGCCTTCAGGACATTTAAAAATCCACTGGTAGATTGGTAGCTGTAATTCCACCCCTCTCGGTTCTATTTTTGCGTCATTGACAGGAAGTTTTCGTTTCAAAAGGACTTTTAGCGCTGCTCTATCAAATGCCTGATGGATAATATCTTCGCTATCTGCTCTTAACCCATCGCTTTTTGGTAGGAAGAAATTACCCACACCGTATTGCCCTGGCATCAAAGTCAATCCGACCAGTTGCGAAAAAAACTCGTGCGACAAATCAACAAAAATACCTGCGCCATCGCCTATGCCCGATGATGACATCCCCCCACGGTGCGGAACAGCGCAGAGGGCTTCATGGCCTCTTCTTATCAGATCGTGGGTTTGAACACTGTCTTTGCGGGTAATAAATCCGACCCCACAGGAACTGTGGTCTGCATCAATATCGTGTAGTAAGTTGGGGTTTACTCGCATGGTCAGACGCTCATCGATTGTTGTGGGTCAGAATATGTGAGTTGTTTTGTGCAGTTAGACGCGGCTCCGGTGTCAACATAGTTCATTGGCGGTGTGTTGATCTTGGCCCGCATCTTATTTTTATGCCGCGATGGCTCTTTTGAGTGAGCAATCAGGGCGGTTTTGAAGATACCGGATTCGGTCAAATTGAGAGCGTCTCCAAATGCTCGAAGCCCCCTGCTTACTGAGTGCGAGTTTCGAGCTGTAAAAAGAACTCTTCGCAAATACTGGCGACTTGACCCGCGTTCAGTCTCGGCTGCCGGACTTCTAAAATTACATTTAGAAGACGAAACCAAAGGGTTCCGTAATACTGACTCCGCGGCTTTGTTAACTTTCAGGGGCGTCTGTTTGGGCATGTTATGACAGTTTCTCTTTGGTCGCCTCGGCAAGTTCTGCGTCGCTGGTCACGCGATCACAAAATGCCGATTGGAGGAGCGGTTGAGCAATTTTGGCTATTTAATACGTAACGTAAGAGGCAGAGCGATGGATCCGCGTAACTTTAGCCGCTGAGTTTTTGACGATCGAACACGCTACCACCCGTGTAAAACATGTCAAGGGTCAAAAGATGCTCCACAGCGATGTTTTCACTCTCAAGTCCCTGTATTTTATTGAGTTATTGCTTTCACAACTTTCATAAAAGAAGTCGCAAATTATTAGCATTATGTTGTCAATCATGAGCATATGGACCTGGATTATTTTTCAATCGCTTTGACTACTCATCGCTCAGGGTAATTTGAGTCGTGGACTGAAAACCAATTGCAACGGCCAGATAGCAACGGCGCAGCCTAACGGTTGTTAGTCAATCCGGCACCTGCACCTATTTGAACCGAGTTTGTGGCTTGCTCGGTCAGTCCCTTGGGAACTTGGCACTTAAAAAAACTGAACAGTTTAGCCGGCATAGCAAGGCATAAAAAAATATCAGTACTTTGTCGCCTCAGCTAATTCTCAATACCCTGCCTTTTCTTTTTGTCTTCGCATGTATCGATATTGGTTAATAGCACATACGGTAACGTCGAGATTTCAGTCTTTTAACCGCGCCCTGTCTTAACAATTAGTTCGTTTTATCAATACCGATCTTACGAAAATGCTTTGGTAGTGCACTACATCAAATGAAAAAACTACGCTTGCCAAACTTGCGCTCAAACAATAGAGAAAATCCAGATAAACGCCTGCTTGATAATTAGCATCGGGTGCATTAGTCTCTTAAAAAGTGTATAAAAAATAAGGACTTATCGTGAATGATTCTCATTCTCATTCTCATTTGCTGAGACGATAGTTAACGCGCTGGGTACAAATTTAAATGTTCAAAACATGAGCTTAAAGTCACTATTGTCTTGTAACTCACCTTGTCTCACTTCCCTAAATTACCTACGGAGGCGAAAGTAACCCGTGAACCCAAAAGTAACTCGTCGACGCTTCATCAAGGGGGTAGTTGCCTCTGGTGCGGCGGCTACCACCACAGGAATGTGGTACGCAGCCAACGGTCAGAACCGGCCGAGTGGTGCGGTAGAGCGTCTGATCAGAATTAATGTAAATGGCCAGCTACGAAGTGTTGATGTGGCCCCTCAGGAAACCCTGGCCTCCACACTCCGCTACAAGCTCGGGCTGACCGGCACCAAGCTTGGTTGCAACCGCGGCGAATGTGGCGCTTGCACCGTGCTGGTGGACGACGTCGCCACCTACGCCTGTTCGGTACTCACGCATTCTATGAAGAACGCCCTAATCGAAACGGTCGAAGGTTTAGAGTCCCCTAACGGCGATTTGCACCCAGTCCAGCAGGCCTTTGTCGAGGAGTTGTCGCCACAGTGCGGTTACTGTACACCCGGGCAGGTTATGGCGGCGGTTGCTTTGCTTCGTGAAAACCCTAACCCAACGCGAGAGGAAGCGCGACATGCCATGTCTGGCAATATTTGCCGCTGCGGATCTTATGACTCTTACCTTGATGGCGTTATGCGCGCCGCACAACTAGGATAATTATCATGGCCTACATGCATATCGGAAAAGATTTTGTGCCGCCTGACGTGCCTGGCAAAGTTACAGGGCGCATCAAATACGCAGAGGACTATACCCGAGAGGGTATGGTGTACTCACGACTTCTCACGAGTCCGATTCCACACGCTAGGGTGCTCGACATCGATGCTTCTGAGGCACTGGCAATGGATGGAGTGTTCGGCATCCTTACGGCAGATGATGTTTACCCTGACGGTGAGCCTCAAAGCACGGGCCTGAAAATTCTGACTAACGAGCCCACCCTGGTAGGTGAACCGATCCTAGCAGTGGCTGCGATTGACGAGAAAACTGCCGAAACGGCAATTTCTCGGATCAACGTCACTTTTGAGCGCTTGCCGTTCGTGCTTGACCCTCTGGACAGTCTCGCAGAAGGTGGTGCTAACGCTTACCCCGGGGATCAAAACACATTCGTTTTTCGGCAAGGCTTCGCTACTGAAAAATGGACCGAGGATCAGGTTGCAAGCTTCCGAGCAGGCAATGAACCGACTGGGGAACCTCAGCAGACATGGTCACTGGGCGATCTTGAGGCAGGCTTCGCTGCTTCAGAATTCGTCTACGAAACCACTTTCACGACGGCGGGCTATCCCCATCACTCCATGGAGCCTCGCAGCGCTATGGCTTATTGGGAGGATGGCAAGCTCTACTTGCACGGTACGTCTCAGTCACTGACAGCATTGGCCGACGGCATGGCGCCAATCATCGGTGTGCCAAAAAAAGATATTGTCTTCATCAACGCGGCAACTGGTGGCGGTTTCGGGCAGCGTGCCCGAGCTAACAGCATTCCGAGTATGGCGATACCTGCGAAAATGTCTCAAAAAATCAATCGTCCAGTCATGATGCGTATCACTAGGGAAGAAGAATTCACGATTGGTGGCGCGCGCCAGGGCTTTCAAGGCTGGATCAAGGTGGGCTTCAAGCCAGATGGCGTTATGTCAGCGTGTGACCTGTACATTATATCTGACAACGGAGGCAAAGGTGGCGGCGGCGATGCTTCGTCGGCTGCCGATTGTATTGACGTGCTCTACCAGCCCGACGCGTTGAGATTCCGTGGTACATCAATCGGCAGTAACACCGGACATCGTGGCGCTCAGCGTGGGCCGGGCCAAAACCAGATTGCGCCGATCATTGCTCCCATTCTTGACAAGGCAGCAGACGCGCTTGGCATTAGTCGCTTAGAGATACGCAAAATCAATGCACCTCACAATGGAGATGTGGCAGGGCCTCGACAGACTCCATTCACGTCAGCCTATGTGCCAGAGTCTCTCGACTTGGCGACACAGCAATTCGACTGGGAAGGTCGCCAGGCCCGCCGAAGACAGCGCAAAGGTAGCAAAGTGATCGGTCTAGGTCTGGGCCAGGGCTACCACAATGCCGGGCGCAGCGGCATGGACGGTATTGTAACCATGGGAACCGATGGCCGGCTTAAAATCCACAACGGTGTCGGCAACCTCGGAACTTACTCCTATGCCTCGACATCACGTGCGGCAGCCGAAGTCTTGAAGATGCCTTGGGAGAACTGCGACGTACTTAATGTCCGCACCGACAACCATTTACCAATTACCTCACCGCAGGATGGCAGTAATTCCATATTCACCAACACGCGGACGATGTTCGGCGCTGCTACCGACATGCTAAATAAGATGAAGCAGATCGCTGCTAATGATTTGGGCGGTGACCCCGCGGATTATGACGTTTCCAATGAGCGGGTGCACCAGATCGCTGACGAGTCGGTAGGCTACACCTACGCTGACATAGCGCGGCGCGCCATGGAGCTGGGTGGTAAATACACCGGTGAGGCGGATCTGCCTGATGAACTTGCTGAGTGGACACAGATATCGGTGTCTAGACTCGCTGGCTCCGCCTTCATGGGTGTTTATCATGACGCACGGCACGAAGGAAACCCCCCGGGATTCACTGTGACTTGCTGTGAAATCGAGCTTGATCTGGAAACTGGTAAGTATGCGATCCTCGATATGGTGACTATCGCCGATTCAGGAACAATCGTTCACCCTCAGGGCATGGAAAACCAGCTGGTTGGGGGAGCTGTCTGGGGTATCGGGCTTGCCGGTTATGAGCGTCACGTGTACGACCCTCAAAACGGCCTGCCCGCTTCGACCGGCTACTGGCAGAGTAAGGTGCCTACCTATCTCGATACGCCCGTCAAAATCGGTACTGGCTGGGTGGATCTGCCGGATCCTGAAAACCCGGTCGGTGCCAGGGGAATCGGTGAGCCCTCCATGGGCGCGGTGTCAGCGGCTTTGGCCGCTGCGATAACGGACGCGCTGGGCGGACATCATTTCGCGTCAGCGCCAATCACTGCTGACATGATCATTAACCACCTGGCAGGCACTGAAGAAAACGCAGTGCCTCTTGCTCAGAACAACTTCAGAGGTTGATATGGTAGCGACATCACATGACGTAATGCCTGATATTGAGCTTTATCAGCCTACTGATGAAGACAACGCCTTAGCATTGGCAGGCACACTTGGTAGTGACGGCTGGCTCCTAGCCGGTGGCCAGGACACGTTCGGTTGGCTCAAGGACCGCAACAAGGCCCCAGGCGCCATGATTGAATTGACTCAAATCGACGCCTGGAAAGGAATTCGGGAGACTGCTGACGGCGTCGAGATTGGCGCAGTCACTACTTTAACTCAGATTGCCAAGAACCCGATCATCCAAGCGCGTTACGGCGTTTTGGCACAGGCCGCTGGTGTTGTCGCTAGCCCCCAAATTCGTAACGTGGGCACCTTAGGCGGCAACCTCAACCAGGATGCACGTTGCTGGTATTACCGCCGCGGTCTCGACTGCTATCGGGCCGGAGGCAACATCTGCTACGCAGACTCCCCTGAAGGGTTGAATCGCGAGCATGCAATCTTTGGCGCAAGTCGTTGCGTGGCAGTGAGTCCTTCGGACACAGCACCGGTATTGGTTGCTCTTGACGCGACCATGGTGATTGCCAACCAGGATGGCATACGCACAATGTCTGCCCAAGACTTTTTCATTGGCCCGGACCGTGACATTCGTAACATGACTGCACTAGACGATGGTGAGATTCTCACCGCTGTCCGGTTGCCTGCGGCTTGGGCAAATGCCGATTTCTATTTCGAGAAGATTGCTGATCGGAACGTATGGGATTTCGCGCTTACCAGCGTAGCTGCAGTTATAAAAACCTCAGGTGACATTATTGAAGATTCGCGTATTGCTTGCGGTGCGGTGGAGTGCGTGCCGCGCCGACTGGAAGCTGTTGAAAATGCGATTAGAGGTCAACAGCGATCCGATGAGCTTGGCACAAGAGCAGGTAAGTTGGCCGTTGAAGGGGCGCGCCCACTCAACTACAACAATTTCAAAGTGCCACTAATGTCCAACCTGGTCGCGCGAGCAGTTCGAGGAAAGACCTCGGTCTGATTTGTCAGGTCAGAAAGCGATGGTGCTGGCTGAGTCGCCTGCGGGCGAAACAGTCAATCCTCGAGTATACAAAACAAAAGCAGAAAACATAGCAGCCAATTTTATAAAGAGGGAAGTACAGTGGAAGAAATAATCCGCTATAAACGCGATGTTTGGGGCCAGGAAGTTATCCTCGGTGTTTCCTGGGACTTGCTTTGGGTTGTGGCCGTTTCGGTATTGGTCCTTTTGGCTGCGCATGCCATTGTTATGGCTGCGCTTGCCAAGAAAAGCCTCGATCGGCCCACTGCCGGGGGGCGGCGGGTCGTGCGCCATGAATCGATTGACCGAATTTTCCATTGGCTGATGGCTGTCAGCATCTTTGTGCTGATTTTTACCGGCACAGCCCCGATTTTGGGGCTGAGAATTGCTTGGCTTAATATTCATTGGATAAGTGGCTTGCTTCTGACTTTTCTGATCTTTGCTCACATTATTCGATCTGTGTTCTGGCAAGACTTTAAATCCATGTTGCTTACGCCTAAGGATTTCTCAGAGCCGTTTGACTCGAACGCGAAGCCGGGCAAATATTACTTTGAGCAAAAAGGAATGCATTGGGCCGCAACGGTAGTTGTTCTCGCGGTAATCGTCACAGGTGTGCTGATGTTCATGCAGATTGATACTCCATTCTGGAGTCGAACCAATAGCATGCCAGAAGACCAGCTGGGACTGGTATTTCTGCTCCATGGCTTGTCAACTTTAGCCCTCGTCGCACTGGCCTCGACTCACATTTATTTTGCCTTGCGGCCGGAGAAGATTTTTTACACTCGGTCAATGGTGGCCGGCTGGATGTCTGAAGATGAAATGGTAGCTAATCACGATCCAGCAAAGTGGACGCCCAAAGAGGCAGAGTAAACCTTTTTATTGGAGGTACTAAAGTGCCTCCAAATGCACGGTTGTGACTGAACTCGAAAAGAGGTGCCAGACTTAACTTTGGCACCTTTTTTTAACGTGACTCTTCTTTTGAACAATCGATAGCAATTTAACGGAGGGACATGTGGATCTTGCTAAAAGTATTGAAACCATTGAAGCCGGCTATGAGTTTTTGCTGGCTTATGCAGCTCAGGGTCGTCCAGCTGGTGCGGAAGCTGGACCCGGCCCCCACGCACGCCCTACCCTGGAGGGAATGCTAGAGGCTATGGTTCAGCTCAGCGATTCGCTGACAGACAGGGACCAGGCCTTTGAGCGTGTGATTGCCGAGGACTGCCAAAAAGCCGGGGCTGCAATTGCATTCCTTCTGAGTCAAGGAAAAATCGGGTCGGAAATTGTCGATAACCTCAATGCTTCGATTCACTTGCGTGCGGTGCTCACTGATCTTTTTCTTTACAGTGAGGCGCTTGAGCCCAGTGCAGATGATACGCCTCAGTCAATGGCCTATGATGCCACAAAAAAGAATTCTGACGCCTAAGCGAATTCTGACGCCCAACAGTCAAGCGAGACAAAGTACTAGACGCCTAGCAGCCAAGCTAGTTAAAGTATCCCAGGAAGGCACTGTTGTCTCTCTTCTTGGATGTGTTCTCTATGCTTAGCTATCCTCGCCGACTTCAACTGGCTCAGCTTCCTACTCCGCTGACTCTTCTCACTCGATTTAAAGTTCCTGGCGTTGATACTGAAATTTGGGTGAAGCGTGACGAGATCACTGGTACTGAGGTCTCAGGGAACAAGATTCGCAAGCTCGAGTTCAATCTGGCTGATGCCCTTGAGCAAGGGTGTAACACGGTGATCACTTGTGGAGGTATTCAGTCAAATCATTGCCGAGCCACTGCAGTGATGGGAGCGAGGCTCGGTTTAAAGGTTCATTTGTTGTTGCGTGGCGAAAAGCCAGCAGCACCAACGGGCAATCTGCTTATTGACTATCTGTGTGGAGCGGAGGTCACATTCATCCCAGAAAGTGACTGGTCCGTGCATGCTGAGCGCGCCGCTCGCTTGCAGGACAGCTATGCTGCGACCGGCGACAGGGCGTTGTTCATTCCTGTCGGCGCAAGTGACGAAGTAGGTCTCTGGGGCTACATTGCTGCCTGCGAGGAACTGAAAGAAGATTTTGCGCGCGAAGGCTTGTCGCCTGATTACCTGGTTACTGCAACAGGCTCTGGCGGGACGCAAGCGGGTTTAATTGTTGGTTCGCAGATATTTGATCTGCCTTCAGAGGTGAGAGCGTTTAACGTTAGCGACGACGCCCGTTATTTTGATCGCAAAATTCGTGAAGACGTCCTGCTGTGGAAGAAACGTTACAACATCGAGATTGACGAAACTGCACTCGATATTCAAACTGTTGAGGGGTACCTCGGCGAAGCATATGGGATCGCGAGTCGGGATATATTCGATCTGATCGCAGAGTTGGGTAAGACTGAGGGCCTGCTGCTCGACCCCGTATACACGGGCAAGGCGTTCCACGGGATGATGTCCGAACTTGCTAAGGGGGACAATGGCCGCTTGCCCAGCGCTAAACAGGTTGTGTTCATCCACACCGGAGGATTGTTTGGTATATTCCCGCAACAGAATGGGTTCGATTTCAATGAGAAACACGCTTCGAGTCCTTAAGATCCGCGGCAAATTAGACAGCAAATCGTCCAGCATCGCCCCCGCTATGAGGATTGCTTTCAAAAAACCGATGAAGCCCGGGGACTGAGGGGCTCTGGTGATTTAAGTTGGATATGACAAGTATAAGGAATGAGAATGTATAGGACTAATGAGCCCGCTAAGTCGGGTGCTCACATTCTGTTAAGGAATCTATTTGCCGGCATTTCCGCCGGTCTGTCAGTGGTAGCTGCCCACGCGCAGCAGGGCGACCCCGATGGTTATGCTGGTGCGACCAGCTCTTATTATCAGGAAACCGATGTCAGTTCGCAGTGGGATACCCGCTATGAAAGCCAGCTGCTCGCTAACACCTATCAGCTGATAACAGAAGGCGCTCGTTCTGGAGAGGGGTATTTTAGTGCCGATGGCGGTCGGTTTGTCTACCAAGCAGAAACGCCCGGTAACCCGTTTTATCAGATATATCTTCTGGATCTCGATTCCGGTGAGTCCAGTCGGGTCTCAACCGGTATTGGCCTGACAACCTGTGCGTGGATCCATCCAACTCTGGACCGGATCATGTATGCTTCCACTCACGAAGACCCGAATGCGCAGGCAAAGCAAGATGAAGAACTCGCGATCAGGGCCAGTGGAGAAGCCCGCCCCTACGGTTGGGACTATGATCCGGCTTACGAGATCTATGCTGCCGACGGAGATGGCGATAATCTTGTCAATCTGACCAACGCGGAGGGCTATGATGCTGAAGGTTCCTATTCGCCCGATGGCCGCTCTATCCTTTTTGCGTCGAATCGTGAGGCTTACGCTCGAGCTCTCAGCAAAGTAGAGCAAGGCTTGCTGTTAGATGATGCGTCCTACTTCATGGACCTTTACGTAATGAATGCAGACGGCAGCAACGTTAAGCAATTGACATTTTCGCCCGGGTACGATGGAGGCCCTTTCTATAACGCAGAGGGCACCAAGATATTGTGGCGTCGTTTCAACCCTGACGGTAATAGCGCAGAGATATGGACTATGGATGCAGACGGCACCAACCAGCGGCAGCTTACGGCCAACGCGATGGTTAACTGGGGCCCCTACTTTCATCCTAGTGGCGACTATGTAATTTACTCCAGTAATTTGCTCGGCCACTCCAATTTTGAGCTTTTTATGATTGACTCTGAGGGAGTCAATGACCCGATTCGTGTTACAAATACTGATGGAACAGACATACTTCCGGTATTTTCACCTGACGGTGGGAATCTGTCTTGGAGTACGACCCGCACACCGGGTGGCGCTTCTCAGATTCATATGGCTGACTGGAATCATGAGTTGGCCCTGGAACTACTTGGTCTGAACTAAACTCAGCCGGCACTCAATATGTTGATCAGACTTGGTATTAGCTTTTTTATCGGATTTGGTCTGTGCTGTGCCGCGCAAGCGCAGCCGTCGGCTGTGCCTTTGAACGTTACGGATCCATCGGTAACCGAACTCGGTCTATTGCATCACAGTCTGCAAATTGAGCTCGATCCGATCAATCAGTCCATCATCGTAAGTGACGGCATGCGACTGCCTGAAGCTTGGTTGGGCCAGAGCTTGCAGTTCGAGCTAAACAGCAGTCTGTCGATCACCTCTTCAAATTTACCAATCCGTGAATATCCTAGTGTACTGCCTCCGCCTACTGGGCTTATCAACTCGACTGTAGCACAAGAGGCAAAGGTCAAAAGGTATCGGATTAATGTGCCTGTTTCGTTCGACGGCATGCTCGAAATAGGCTACTCGGGGACCATTAATGATCTGGCAGAGCAAAGTAGCCCTGAATATGCACAAAGTTTTGCACAGACTTCCGGGATTATTTCGAGCGAGGGAGTGTTCCTGAGCAGGGCGTCTGTCTGGGTACCGCTATTTAACAACGAGCTTATCACGTTCGACCTTTCGGCTCAGTTTGCGCCAAGCGCGTCAACCTGGACAACTGTGAGCCAGGGACAGCCTCTTGGCCTGAATGGTTGGCAGACCAAGTTTCCGCAAGAAGAAATCTATCTTATCGCCGCAGAGTTTACTTCTTATATTGAACAAACTGGCGAGGTTGAGGCCAGAGCGTACCTTCGAAGCGCGGATTCAAATCTTGCTACCAAGTATCTCGATGCGACGGCGCGCTATCTGGCGCTTTATGAACCGTTGTTGGGCGACTATCCCTTTTCCAAATTCGCGCTTGTGGAAAATTTCTGGGAAACCGGTTTCGGCATGCCTTCATTTACCTTGTTGGGTCCTCAAGTGATCCGGTTTCCGTTTATTCTCGAGTCTTCTTATCCGCACGAACTGTTGCATAACTGGTGGGGCAATGGCGTTTACCCAGATTATGAAACCGGTAATTGGAGCGAGGGGCTGACGGCCTATCTCGCAGATCATTTGTTTCGGGAGATGGATGGATTAGGGCATGAGTATCGTAAGGAAATGCTGGCCCGTTATAAAAACTATGTTTCGGAGGGTGAAGATTTTCCGCTCGCTCAGTTCACTTCGCGTAATTCTGCTGCAACACAAGCTGTGGGTTACGGGAAAACATTGATGCTTTGGCACATGTTAAGACTAGAGCTGGGCGACGAGCTGTTCATCGACGGATTGCGGAAATTCTACAACAACTTCAAGTTTCAACGTGCGTCCTTCGCAGATATCGAAAACTTGTTTAGTGAGCTGGGTGGGCGAGATCTTTCTTCATTTTTCGCGCAGTGGGTAAATCGGACGGGCGCGCCAAAGCTGGCGGTAACGGTCGAAGAGCTCAATGGCAATCAAGCGCGTATAATGTTTGCCCAGACCCAATTTGGGGATCCTTATTTATTGAAAGTGCCGGTTGCATTATTTTATGAGGGAGAATCTGAGCCAAAAATCTACGACGTCTCTTTGACCCAAAAAACCGAAGGGGTTATTGCTGACGAGTTCGACCGCTTGCAGGCTGTCATGGTCGATCCTTTTTTTGACGTTTTTCGATCCCTTGATAGGAAGGAGACACCTCCCACGATCGGAGAGTTGTTCGGAGCTGACGAGATTACCTTTGTTCTCCCTCAAGAAAACAAACAGGAGTGGTCACGCTTGGCAGAGAGTTTCGCTCAAGGCGCAGACTTCGAGTTAATAGATGCCGAAAGCCTCGATCAGTTGCCGAGCGATCGGTCGGCTTGGGTTTTAGGCAAAGACAACCCTCTTGTGTCTGTCGTTGGCTCATCGCTCGATGAGTTTGGTGTGCTTTGGGGAACGGAGGAAATTCGACTGACGGGCGGAGAGGTGGTGTTCGAAAATCGCAGCACGATGCTGGTGGGCCGGCATCCAGAAAATCCAGACTTGGCTCTTGGCTGGATACACGTCGACGATATGGTGGCGATGCCCGGCGTGGTAGAGAAGCTGCCTCACTATGGCAAGTATTCTTATCTTAGCTTCGTTGGAGAGGAGCCGACCAATGATTTGAAAGGCGTCTGGGAGAGCGCAAACACGCCGCTGCGTTGGGTGAAGCCGGGACTCGGCGCAGCTGTAGCCTGGGACAGCTTGATACCGCCACCTGCTATCGCTGAGCTGCCGCCTAAATATTTACCAGAGCAGCTTGCGCGACATACGGATGCGCTTACCGATGCCAGTATGCAGGGCCGCGGACTCGGTAGCGATGGCCTCGCGCGGGCAGCAGACTACATAGCCGATCAATTTCGCGGAGCTGGGCTTCAGCCCGTCAATGGCACCTACATCAAGCCGTGGCTGCAAGAAGTCACTGGCCTTGGACAGGTGAAGATGGCTAATGTTTTGGGAATGATTGCTGGGGCTGATTCTGATCTCAGCGGCGAGCCGGTTGTGCTTGGTGCTCACTATGATCACCTCGGTCTCGACGAAAAAACAGGAGTGCCTTTTCCTGGCGCAGACGATAATGCGTCCGGCATCAGTGTGCTGATCGAAGTGGCAAGGAAGCTCGCCCGAGTGTTTACACCAAAAAGGCCTATCATATTTGTTGCGTTCACCGGCGAAGAGTCGGGGTTGCTTGGATCCGATTACTTTGTCAATTCGTCTTCTGACGGCCTTCAATCGGGCAAGGCTTTTGCGATGGTAAACCTTGATGCCGTCGGTCGATTGGAAGGCCGCACACTGCAGATTTTTGGAACAGAAAGCGCTTATGAGTGGCCATTCATGGCGCAGGGTATTGGTTTCACAATCGGCGTGCCGTCACAATTCGCTGCACAAACGATTGCCAGCAGTGATCACGTCAGCTTTCTTAATGCCGGGGTTCCAGCGATTCACCTCTTTAGCGGTACGCATTTGGACTATCATCAGCCCACAGATACGGCTGACAAGCTGGACCTGGCGGGGATGGGGGACATTGCGCTTTGGGTTGAGGAAGCGATTGTTTATCTCGCCGATCGGACTGATCCTTTGCGAGTCAGTCTGGATGGGGCTTCGCAAATTTCGGTGAGTTCCGCCACGACTGAACGTACGGCCAGTTTGGGGACGGTTCCCGATTTTGCCTATCAGGGTCAAGGTGTAAGGATTTCTGGGGTTTCGCCCGATGGTGCTGCCGAATTGGCAGGCATGCAGGCAAGCGATGTTATCTTACAGTTTAACGAACAAGCCGTAGACAGTTTGCAATCCTATTCAAACATGCTGCGCGCTGCCGCTCCGGGAGATGAGATCGAAATCAAGGTTCAGCGCGGCGAGCAGATTCTCAATTTTCTTGCGACGCTGCAGGCGCGTTGAAACGTACGCACGCTGAATGCACGAGCATAAAGTGGCTAAAGAGCAGGGCGTCAGAGCGGAGAATAAAGAAGCGCTCATTACGACCTTGATCTTAATAGTCCGTATGGGGAATGGGCAACTTGCTTTCGGGATGAAGAAAGAACCCTTAATCGCATTGAGATGTTCGGGAATAGGGACAGCATTATCGTTCTGTAGTCGGCAAGAAGACTTAACAAGCAGGCCTCTGGTCGGGCGGCGAGGCATGTTTGCCTGCTGGTTCGACTTTCAGGACAGCGCGAACTTCATGGAGCAAATCAAATGGCGGTAAACAGACCGTCATCTTATACATGCGGACTGCTTGGCCTATTTCCAAGTCAGCTCTCTTACTCCGACAGGTTGGAATCATGCGAGCCATTAGAATTGTTACTGCACTTTTCACAGCCATACTGATGCCCCTTACAAGCTATGCCCAAAAAATCGTTATTGCCCATCGTGGTGCCAGTGGCTATTTACCGGAGCACACGCTGGAGGCAAAGTCTATGGCGTATGCGCAGGGCGCACATTATATTGAGCAGGATCTTGTGATGACCAGCGACGATGAGCTGATCGTGCTACATGACGTTACTCTGGATCGTACGACTGATGTTGACGAAAAATTTCCCGATCGAGCACGGGACGACGGCCGATATTATGCGATTGATTTCACTCTCGCAGAAATAAGAACGTTGAACGCAAATGAAGCGTTTAGGATAGAGAATGGCATAAAAGTGAAGGAGTTTGATAACCGGTTTCCCATTGGAATGAGTGATTTTCGAGTACCTACGTTCCAAGAAGAAATTGAAATGATCCAGGGCTTGAACACCTCGACTGGTCGAGATGTCGGCATTTATCCAGAGATCAAACAGCCTGCTTTTCACCGTCAGGAAGGCAAGGAAATCAGCACCAGAGTGGTTGAAGTATTGAAGGAGTATGGCTATACCGGCAAAGACAGTAAGGTATTCCTGCAGACGTTTGACTACGATGAGTTAGTCTTGATTCAAGAAGAGATATTTCCCTCAGTGGGAATTGAGGTCAATCTGATCATGTTACTCGGTAACCGGACAGATTATCCCTGGATTTTTGAGTCAGATGGTATGTCAAAGCTCGCCAATTCGGCGGACGGAATCGGGCCTTCCTACAACCTTGTTGTGGATAGAGAGTCTGAGATGCTTGCTACACGCATAACTGACCTGGTTGCGCGGGCCCATGACGCAGGTCTCGCTGTGCACCCCTACACTTTCCGTGCCGATCCCGGAGCTATTCCGACTTACGCATTGGACTTTGAAAATCTCCTAGACATTCATTATTTCCGGGCGGATGTCGACGGGGTCTTCACTGATTTCCCTGATCGGGCAGTACAATTTCTGCAGTCGAAGTAGGCAGTTATTCTCAAATCATTGAGGTACGGGGAATGCAGCAATACCTCAAACTGCAAGGCTATTTTGGCTGTCTGATGGCTCTTCTTAAGAGAGAATTACTTGATGTTGGATGCTTTCGTTTTAAGGGCTTAGCGCTACAATATCAGCTCAGTTCCACTAGCTTCAGATATATCAATAGGATCTCAGTTATGTTTATTTTAGCCAATTTAAAGAGAGTTGCGATATGCGGCCTTACTATAGCCTATATTCTGCTCGGGGTATCATCATCTTTTTCGCAGGAATACCGTTCCGGTGAGCCTATCGGCGCAGTCAACGAGGCTGGTGTCAGAGTGCCCATGTCCACGAATGTCAAGGTCTATGGAAGTTTCCATTTTTCGGAGAGCTGCACTTTCGACCCTGAGCGCAATCTTATACTCGCTATGAACAATGGTGAGCGCGGCGACGGGACCGAGAATGACGGGTTTGTTTCTCTGATCAATCCTGATGGCTCCGTACATACACCAAAGTGGATAGGAGTCACCCGCGATGGTCTGGAGTTGCACCACCCACTGGGAAGTGCAATTCGCAATGGCGTGCTTTACACCGTTGATGTTGGCTATATCCGCTCTTTTGATCTTATGACTGGTCGACCCTTGAAATCCGTAGCGGTGCCCGGTTCAACCATTCTCAACGGGATCGCAGTAACCGATGATGGTACGGTCTATGCTTCCAACACGCGTAATCCCGAACTTATTTATAAAATTACTGCTGACGATGAAGTGTCTATCTTTGCTGAAGGTGCGCCACTAAACGTGCCGAATGGCGTTGCGATTGATACGGACGGCAATGTCGTTGTGGTTAATATTGACGATAATGCGGTGATT
>DORE01000089.1 GCA_003514305.1 Gammaproteobacteria bacterium
ACTGATCACTACGGAGCGACCACCATAATCCAACCGATAACCATAGGCTGGCTCAATCGGTGGATGCGAAACTTCAAACGCCGTAATTCGCAATCCATCTTTATCCTCGATGATGCCTTCTCTGATTGTACGAGACTGTAGGACACCAAGTTCAGGTCTAAGTAGCTCTACGCCATGATGAGCTACCCGATAGCCTCTGTCCAATTCATAAGCGATATTGAGGCCTTCGACAATACGATCGACACCGTCTGGGCCAATAATTTGCAATGGTGCAGGTCTGCCTGCTACCCAAGAATTTAGATTGAAATCGCCGATGTCCGATATATGATCAGAATGATAATGAGTTACTAGAATGCCTCGCATTTTATTTAAAGGAACACCGCTCAGCTGTGCTGTGGCGGCTGAGCCAGAACCAGCATCGATAACAAAAAGGTGATCTGGTGTTTCTACAGCGATGCAAGCCTGTGCACGACCTGGCGCTGGCAGCGGTGAGGAAGTGCCACATAGCGTTATTTTTAGCCCTTCAAAAGCTGTGTCAGAGAAGGGGACGGTTTGCGCTCCCGCAATTTTTGAGCAAAGTACCAGTCCAATAAAGCTAATCTTGCTTAATGTTTTGATCATAGTTGGCTTTAAACGTTTTTAAAGATTTGTAAGGGCTTGAAGCTAGCACAATTTGAGCGGTTCAACTAAATTAGATAAAAGTTATGAATAGTTAGGCAATGCATATAAATGGCCTTGGAGTATCTATGACTAAATTGCTGACCTTAAGAGTTGCTAGTCTTTCGTTTATATTCTGGTACACCCTCGCCAAAGCACAAGTACCGATGCCAGTAATTTTTGACACTGACTTCGTCATGCCCCCACAGGACGACAGCATGGCGCTGATGTTGGCGCTGCAATCGCCCGAGCTTGAAGTTCTGGGGATTACAACGGTGGCCGGCAACGATAGCTTGGAGAGAGCAACCTCTGATGTGCTTCGAATGCTTGAAATTATTAATCAACCAGAGATTCCAGTTTATGTAGGAGCAAACATGCCCCTAGTACATGAGGCGAGTGATTTTGCCAGAACGAACTATGGTAACTGGTATTCCGATGACACGCCGCCAATGCCCAGCGGTGGTTACCCAAAAATCTCAGCACAGGAGGACTCTGCTGTTTCCTTCATAGTGCATACAGTAATGGAAAACCCAAAGCAGATCACCATTCTCGCTATTGGGCCGCTAACGAACATCGCTCAAGCCATTCGGGCTGAGCCTGGTTTTGCAGTAAATGTTAAGCAATTAATCATTATGGGAGGCGCAATAGCTGCGCTCCCCAATGGCGCCGGCAACATTACACCGAACGCGGAATACAATTTTTGGGTTGACCCTGAAGCTGCTTATGTCACTCTGCGCTCTGACATTCCTATCGAGCTTTCTCCGCTGAACGTATCGCGCAAATCAGCGTTGACGAAAGAGTGGTATGAAAAAATGGTGGCCATTGAAACCCCTTTTACGAGTCTGTTAAAAGAAGCACTCGGTCAACGCTTTGAACGTAACCCGGAACACTCGTTTTTCATGTACGACCAGATAGCGGTAGCGAGCTTGATTGATCCCACGCTTGTGACTACCGAATCTATGATCGTCGACGTGAACATTGAACATGGCATAAGCTATGGGGTTTCGGTCGGGGGTCGAGAAAGCTGGCCAGGCGCAGAAGGCGCCAAACGCATAAACGTACAGCACGAATTGGACTGGCCAAGGTTTATTGAAATGCTAATCCAGAGAGTGCAGCAACATCCTAACAAACAGTAGCAGCACAATAGCTGCTGAATTAAGCTTCGGTTTCCTCAAGCAGTGGCTCATCTCCATACACCACCAGTCCTTCCAGCAAAACCTGTGCATCTTGAGACGGGTTCACAATTTTAACTTCTACCTGATGGTCGCCGTCAGCTAGCTGGTACTTCCAGAAGAGATAAAACCTCCGTTTCGTGGCCTGTGTTGGCCAGATTGCCGTTTCAATCAACTCACCATCAATATAAAGCTCAGCGGTAAACGTGTGTTGCTCGTTCGAAAGGGTCTGGGCTGCGCCAAGTAGCGCAAAACCGACACCATTAAAATTAAAGCTATAAGTATCACCCTCAAGAGCCAGCAACTCCCTCTCAAATACAGTACCCGTTGCGAATTCTCGGCGTTCTTTTGGATAGTGATTCTTAAATGACTCCTCGAAGGCTACGACTTCAGGAGTTCGAATCGGAATTGAGACACTATTGTCGTCCACCTCTCCACCTTCACGCTCTATCATTTGCAAGGCGTGATGGTACGACATCTCGTAGGCGTCATTGAGTGAGATTGTAGTGTAGGGAAAGTCTAAGTCCTCAATATCTGAAAGACCTTGCTTCCAATAAGCAGGAATCCCTTCATAGCCATAGATAGTCCCGAGAATTCCTGCTGCGGTGGCAGGGTTGCAGTCTGCATCGTCACCTGCTCTTGCGGCAATCTCCATCGACGCACCAAAATCGCCATCACCATAAAGTAACCCCAGTACAACCCAGGCCGCGTTGATCTTCGCATCAATGTTAAAAGGGTTCATCAGTCCCCGGGGGCCTAAATCAGTTTGTGACCACTTATCGCTTATCCCTTTCCAGGCAAAGCGCCAATCATTTGGATTTTCACCGTGGAGAGCGATGACATCGTCAATGGTCTGGTGAAAGTCACTTTCTTCAGGAATAACACTAATCGCTTTCTGTACGATTAACTCTATATCATTTTCGATGAATGCCAAGGAATACATAGCGGCAACAAACACGCCACCATACCAGCCATCACCATAGTTCATGATATGGCCAACCTTATCGCTCACCTCTATCGCAGCGTTGACCATCCCTGGCGCCATGAGCCCAGCAAAATCTGCCTCTATCTGAAAATCGATATCATCGGCCGCGGGATTGTTAAGCCAATGACCTGAATGTGGAGGCTCCAGACCATTTTGGATGTTGTAGCGCGCCACCTGATTTGCGAACCAAAGGTTATAATCGGCGTTAGCGAACGCATCGGCGAACGATTGCGCTGGTGCATCGAAGCCCTCGTCTTCATATACCTGAACAAAAGTAAGATCCATGTAGATGTCATCATAGACTCCCTCTCGCTCCGTGAATGTCTCCAGCAAATAGGACGGGTACCATGGAATTTCCCGCTCAGGGGGCACCTGTGTGCTATTAAAACGGAACTCGACAGGATGTCCGTAGGTCACACCAATTGTTTGTGCTGCCCAGGCTCCTTTTATTTTATCGCGCAGCACACCCGTTGACAGTGAAATGGATTCGTCTTCTGCTAATTGTGCGAACCCAAGCGCAGGAAGCAATGCCAACAACACAGTCCAGCGTGTTGAATGCAGGCTGTTTTTAAGAAATTTCACACTAACCTCCTGTAAAGTTCTGTTTGAGATGCCCACTGAAAACTAACACCCCAGATGTTACTGGGATAGCATTAAGAGAAACAAGCACATCGTGATACCCTTTCTACTAAGTACATGTATTGGTGACACTGATGAACTGGTTCAAGAAATGTCTTATCGCTGCTGCAATTTGTCAACTCTCCTCATGCAGCGAGGAGCCGATTATCCAGCCATCCCAAGTTTACTCTCTCGATGACAGCAAGCCCAGAATCGCCCTGGTAATGAAATCACTGGCCAATGAGTTTTTTGTGAATATGGCTTCAGGTGCAGAAGCGCATCAATCGGCGAACTCAGACCAATACGAGCTATTGGTCAACGGCATCCGAAACGAAAGTGATCTCGCGCAACAAGTTGCGTTACTCGATCAAATGATCAGTAGTAGGGTTGATGCCATTGTCATCGCTCCGGCAGATTCTAGAGCCCTCGTTCCTGCGCTCTCAAGAGCTATATCCGATGGCATTGTGGTAATCAACATCGACAACCGCCTCGAGCCTGAAATACTGGCTGAATATGAGCTGCAGATCCCATTCATCGGCCCCAGCAACCGAGAAGGTGCAAAGATGGTCGGTGACTACGTGTTGCGGGATAGCGAAGCGGGAGACCAAGTCGCTATACTTGAAGGAATTTCAGCTGCATTTAACTCCGTTGAGAGGCGCACAGGATTCGAGGAGGCAGTTGGCGCTGCTGAGCTTGAAGTTGTCACACTCCAGAGCGCAGACTGGGATCAAACCAGATCAGCACAGGTTACTTCAGGAATCTTGCAGCAATTTCCTGACTTAGATTTCATTCTAGCCGCTAACGACAACATGGCATTGGGAGCTGCTTCCGCAGTGAGGCTGGCAGGGAAAGATGGCCAAGTGAAGATAAGTGGATTTGATAATATCAGCGCCATTCATCCGCTCATTGACTCAGGGGCAGTGATCGCTACGGTAGACCAATTCGGAGATCAACTTGCAGTTTTTGGAATCGAGTATGCGCTTGAAGTATTAACTACAGGTGCAATGCTTGAGGATCGAGAAACTCCGCTGGAGCTGATTACAAAACAATCACTGATATCGGATTAGTTTTGCTGAGGCAATCAATTTGATACCCCGAATCACAATCAAGGGAATCAGCAAGCGATTCGCTGCACCTGTCCTGAGGTCGGTTCAACTCAATTTGGGAGCAGGCAAGATCCACGGACTGGTCGGAGAAAATGGGGCTGGTAAGTCAACACTGATAAACATTATCAGCGGCTTACTTCCTGCCGACGAAGGTTCACTACAGATCAATGGCCTACCCTTCACTCCCAAAACCCGGCGCCACGCCCTTGATGCGGGAATCGCGCTCGCTTCACAAGAACTGAGTCTGATCGAAAATCTCTCGGTTGCGGAGAATGTCTTTTTAGCTCATCTTCCTCAAACCGTCCTCACTATCGATACTGAGATGACGCATCTGAAGACCCGAGAACTCCTACAAGCGCTGGGAACCGAAAACATCTATCCACAAACGACAATTGCCTCACTCAGTTTAGCTCAGAAGCAGCAAGTCGAATTAGCGAAAGCATTGTCGATGGCAGAAGCAAATTGTCAACTGCTAATCATGGATGAACCAACGTCTGCTCTAACAGAATTTCAGGCTGCTCGACTGCACGACATCCTGAAAAAGCTCGCTGGCAATGGTTTGAGTATTTTATATGTTTCACATCGTCTAGAAGACGTCCTCAATGTTTGTGATGAAGTGTCAGTACTCCGCGAAGGCGCCATCCAGTTAACGGCGCAGTCTGGCTCTCTTTCTAGTGAGGGCTTGATCAAATTAATTTCTGGCGACGAGCTCTTTGAAACCTTAATCGATAGTAGATCTGACAAAGGCCCACTGCGTTTAAGCGTTAAAGAATTTAGTAGCGATATATTTCCGGAGCCAATCAGTCTCGAATGTTACCGCGCCGAGATTCTTGGTATCGCCGGGCTAGCTGGATCAGGCCGCTCGGAGCTTTTGCATAGCATGTTCGGACTTGCTGAAATTCTAACCGGCACAGTCAATTTCTATAATGACGGAAGAAGCATCGAAATACGTTCTGTCGAAGATGCTGTTGCACACGGGTTTGCATTGGTCCCTGAAGATCGCAAAAGTCAAGGGATATTTAGGACCAAATCAATTGCAATGAACATAACAGCTGCTGGGCTCTCGAGATTGGGCAGTGTATTTTCTGCAGTCTTGCCAAAACGGGAGATTGCAGTGAGTGAGGAGCTTATTGATCGCCTTAAAGTTAAATGCGAAGGACCTCTGCAGCAAATCGACAGCCTTAGCGGCGGCAATCAACAAAAGGTAATGCTGGCACGCTGGATGGAGCATGATGCCAGTATCTGGTTGTTAGATGAGCCCACTCGCGGTGTTGATGTAGCCGCTAAACTAGCAATTCACAATCAGCTTCGTGAGTTGCGGGATAAAGGCGCCGCCATGATAATCGTATCAAACGAGCTTGAAGAGCTGACTGCGTTATGTGATCGGATACTGGTATTATCAAAAAACCGACATGTTGCCACCTTTGAGCGCGGCGAGTGGAATAAAGAGTCATTATTAAAAGCGGCGTTCAGCGGGTATCTAGGGAAAATAAACGACTGAAACCTGGATCTCGAAAATAGCGCTTACTCAATAGATATCCCAAAGCAATGAATGCAAACGCTTCAAACAGGAACACTCTGCGAAATTTTGGTTTCGCATTCGAAGAATTATTCATATTCACAGCCCTATTATTGCTAATCGTTTTTTTCTCATTAGCAACTGACAATTTTTTCTCAACTGGTACTTTACGCGCGATACTCACGCAGCTGCCCGCGCTGACCGTAATCACGATCGGCATGACTTTGGTGCTAATTAGTGGGGGGATCGATCTTTCGGTTGGCTCGGTTGTGGCTCTAAGCGGCACTGTGATTGGTGTGGCTTATGCTGAATTCGAATGGCCGCTGACCTTGGCAGCACCATTGGGAGTCTTTGCTGGAGGCTGCGCAGGGCTGATCAATGGCGTACTCGGCAGTTATTTCCGCTTACCGATATTTATCGTTACCCTCGGTATGCTTGAAGCAAGTAGGGGGCTAGCATATATGGCGACCGCTTCCCAGACGGTCTACATTGGAGCGAGCATACAATCCTTGTCAACACCTATTGTCGGCACTGGCCTATCTATCTCCTTCTTAGTAGCTTTCTCCTCAGTTATCGGGGCACAACTGATGCTGACACGTACTGTTTTCGGTCGCTACCTCATCGCGATTGGGACTAATCAACAGGCCGCAAAAATCTCCGGCATCAAAGTAGAACCTTATGTTACAGCTGTATTGTTCATCTCGGGATTACTTGCTGGGCTAGGGGGGGTTATGAATACATCCTATCTTGGCGCCTCTGACCCCAATGCTGGAATAGGACTAGAGCTTTCCGCGATTGCGGCGGCCGTTATTGGCGGAACCAGCCTTATGGGCGGACGAGGATCAATAATCGGAGCTTTTATCGGTGTTCTGATTATTTCTGTTCTGCAAAATGGGCTGGCGCAATTGGGTGTATCTGAGCCATTCAAGCGCCTAATTACAGGCATGGTCATTATCCTAGCTGTGCTTTTGGATCGCTGGCGTGGTCGCTAATCAGGTTTTCAATCCTAGCGGCAGCTGATCGAATAGTTAGCCTACCACGTCACAAATTGCGCTTCGGTAGCAATGCAATGGCGAATACGGTGAGCACCGTGATTGGTAGTAGCAACAGCATAGAGAAAGCACCAAACCAATAAGCGAATCTTTCCGGAAGGCTCGATGGTTTTGCGAGGGGAATGCCTGGTTCAAAGTAAGCTCCCGAATACATGTGCAAATAGTCAGCAAAATGTTCCTGCATGCGACCAATCCATTCCCTGTATTTACGTAGTGCCGGATCCGACTGTATGATTCCCACCAGAGGGGGATGGGGAATGCTGCAGTGGCACTGCACTATTCCGAATAGCTGCAGATCGACGGTGTTTGGCGAGTCACCGCCAAAATAAGTGCTGCCGATTTCTGTTAGGCGTCGCTCCCAAGGCAGAAATTGGTCAGCAAAATTGTCCGGATCATTGCGTTTGCCAGTTAAGATTAGAAAGCTAATTAGAGTAAAAAAATAGTATGTTATGAAAGCCCGGAAAAAACTTCGTAGCATTCGAACCAAAAAAGAAGGATGGGCGTCTCTGTTAAGGCTGAAGCCATGAAAGAACTGAAACGGGCTGTCTACGCGATGTAGAACGCCATTCCATGTGCGGTCGATGTTCCTCTTGTCATCCTCATTAATGCTTTCGTAGCCAAGAGATTTTAGAATCTCCTCAGAATCCAGTTGCCATGGGCCATCGTCGATCTTGGCGGCGGGCATCATGACGCCGGAATTCAACAATAACGTAAGTGAGGGAATCGGCTGAACCGAATGCGAGATGCCTTTCTCATGCAAACCCAGAAGGACCGCCTGAAGCCAAGGCGAATGAAGGGCGCCGTAAACGCGTACGTGGTCTATATTTTTTTTAATCATATTGAAATAATACAATCCGCATTTGTGCTGTGCGCTACCCTTATTACAGTAAGTTACTTAACTACACTGCACGGTAAGGATCAGTGAGTTGAAAATGGAAATAGTGTAGCAAAGAAGCCACCAAATGGGTTCCTTCTGATCCCATAGCTTGCCCATGACTCAATTAACCAAAATCGAAATAGGCCAAAGAAGTAATACAGTAAAGAACAAAGGAAGCTTCTGCATGAAACCGACAGTCTGCTTTATTCTCATTGTGATTTCTACCATCGGGGGCACAAGCGCATGGGCCCAAAAAATTCTTGCTCCTGGCGATCACTGCGAGGATCACTCTCACTCAGACATCGTGACATTTGACGACGCCGTACTGGAGAGAAAAGTGCGTGAGGCCCTGTCCATTGGGCCAGAACACGCACTTACCTGCGAATTAGCTGGCTCTTTAAGGCGCCTTGATGCGTCAGGCCCAGGTGCAAAAAGGTCTGTGTCAGGTTCGCCTGAGTGGCAAGATGTGGACCACAGTTTTCATAACCTGTCTGGCATCCAAAACCTCCAGGGACTGACAGATCTCGCACTGCGAAATCGGGGAATTGCAGACATCTCGCCACTAGCAGAGCTGACCGGCTTGAGCAATCTCAATCTACACACCAATTGGATCACTGATATCAGCCCTCTCGCCGGGTTAACCAATCTGGTGCGATTACGCATCGCGGAAAATCCTTTAACTGACATCAGTGCACTAAGTGATCTTACCGAGTTGCAAGTGCTGCGGATGCACCGCCATGGCGACTTCATTGGTGGCCAGGTTCCACGAGCGCACATGGGAGCGACCGGTATTCTATTCACTAATGCGGTGACTGACATAAGCTCGCTCGCAAATCTCACCAAGCTGGTTGATCTGAATATTCATACCCAGGATATCAGCGATCTCTCACCCTTGGGCGGGTTGACCTCTCTTGTTGAGCTCCGACTAGCGGGCAATTCATTTACTGATCTCAGCCCACTGCGCGGACTAGGTTCGCTTGAGTATCTTGAGCTCACAGGCAACGATATCACGGACATCTCCCCGTTGAGCGGGCTGACTAACCTCGTTGCGCTGGATTTACGTTTCAATCCGAATTTGACGAATATACAAGCGCTGATAGAAAATCCGGGGCTCGGTGTCGGGGACATTGTCGAGCTCAGACACACCAATGTGTCTTGTATCGACCAGGCTCGTCTATCTGAAAGAGGTGTTGACGTCCGAACGGAGTTGTTTTCCTCTTGCGCCACAGCCACCAGGCAACGGTAAGGATTTACGCCGATGAATACTCTCAAACTGATTATTGTTTTTTGTCTCTCACACTTCGCACTGGCAAATTTATCTTATGGGGCTGAGTTAGCGGACTTCACGATTACACGCCTTGCCGGCGGGCCGATAATAACTCCCAATATGGATGAGCGTATGGGCGGCAACATTCAAGGCCCCTCCCTAATAAAGGTGCCAGACTGGGTGAGGAATCCATTGGGAAAATATTATCTTTATTTCGCGGATCACCGTGGCACCTATATACGCATGGCGTATGCCGATGAAGTTACCGGCCCGTGGACGGTCTACACACCAGGAACGCTGAAACTGGTAGACTCCTTCTTTCCCACCACTTGTCCGCCCTGCGCACTGGCACCAGGACGGGTAGCCGCCTTGTATCCGCACATCGCCTCACCAGAGGTGCTTGTTCGCGAAGATCTAAAGCAAATTGTCATGTACTACCACGGGCGCGGTGCAGGCAAACAGTTTACGCGTGCAGCAGTCTCTGGTGATGGTATTCAATTCAAGGGTCGCGAGGAAGATCTCGGGCGTGCTTACTTTCGGGTCATTAAGCACAAAGACTACTACTATGCCATGAGCATGCCCGGTGTTGTTTATCGCTCTCTAGATGGCCTGACAAACTTTGAGGAGGGGCCGAAATTTTTTAATGCGGACATGCGCCATTCCGCCTTGCTCGTTCGAGACAATCTACTTTATATCTTTTTCACAAACCGGGGAGACGCACCAGAACGCATAATGCTCTCGACCATTGAACTCAAAGATAATTGGAACGAATGGGTTGCAAGCAAGCCGATCGAAGTGATGAGACCAGAGTTGAATTACGAAGGGGCCGATTTGCCTGTCGAGGCCTCCAAGGGAGGTCATATAGACGAGCAAGCACATCAGCTCAGGGATCCAGCAATCTTTCAGGACGGGAACAAAACCTATTTGTTGTACGCGGTGGCAGGCGAGAACGGAATCGCCATCGCCGAGATCAATTTCCCATAGTGCGTTTGGAGAAGCTTGAGAGCATATATCGCCAGAAATCAATTATGGTATGTTTTAGCTGACGCGAAACAATAGAGTGGAATCACCGGCGGGTCTTCAGATTGGGTATGCTCAAAACGGCTAACTCGCAGCCCGCAATCTCGAACGACATTCTCTAGGTTCTCGCGTGCTGGTTTACGGGTACTGATACCGTACTGCAGCTCTTCTTCGTAAAATCTCATTGCTGATTTTGTCATGCGTGGACCCAGCTTGTCATACGGCGGCTCATGATTGATTAGCTCCCCACTAAAATAGTCAAACGCTATTTCACTGCCCATTGGTAAGCGCGAAACAAGCTTTAATGTTTCCAGAACAGCATCTTCATTCAAATACATGGTCACCCCTTCCCACAAAATAAAGGTCGTTAGGTTGGGACTGAATCCTCTTTCGATCAGGGCGTCAAACCACGTCTTCTGGTTGAAGTCCGTTTCTACAAAATTTACGTGGTCATGGGCAACACCAGCAAGTGTAAGTGCTTCGACCTTGGCTTTAAGTGTTGGTGCCATATCCACTTCAAAGCATTTGACGTCTGCGCTTTCCCGAAAGTCATAACATCGTGTATCAAAGCCAGCGCCGAGTACGACAAACTGCTTGATGCGATTATCTTCTCGCTCAAAGGCGTTCGTCACAACGCCATCGAAGAACGCAGTTCGGTGACTCAAAAAGGTAGCCAGATTGGAGGGTCGAGGCCCGGGATAAGAAAGAAAGGAACCTTTAAAGCCAGACGCCGTTAAAGCGAGGTGCGATACCTTGACCAAGCTGTAGTGGACAAGCTTAGAATAGACCGGTAAATGCCCAGAAAGGGCATAGGCCACCGCATCTTCTCTTGTCCCAGCCAAATGCATAAACAATCGCGCGGCATAAGGCTCGTTTGCTGTGCCCGAAATTTTGTGTGGAATTGAGTGCCGACGTAAACGATATGTATAGGCAATCAAACCCAAGATAAGCAACGGTGAGAATATGATATTAATCATAATGAAGAGCAAAAGGCGCATTGAGGGCTCCCAACATCTGTAGGACTTAAGATTTCTTAGTTGCTGGACTCACAGTAAATAACAGGTAAACGCAAAACTAATCGAAGATCGCCTGTTCGACAGCGTTCTCAAAATTTTCCGGCCCCGCCGAATTGACTGTTTAATCAGACCAACCGTGGCGAACTTTAAAAATGGAATATACTCTTCCATCGCTTTGTTCTTTGCAATGCTGATCAGGCCGTGGGCTTCGAAAGGCGATTTCGGCAACAGCGGAAAAGAAAGAAAGCGGATCAAGATGTTGGTATTGTTACCCTGCATTACAAAAAATTAACAATCGTAAAAATAGGGTTATCATTATGTAAACTTTAAGCACCATAGAGTATTCGTGAAAAATGACCTTTGCTATGCGCGATTATGTTTAACAATATCGCTCGTAGGATCCCCAAAGCAGCGAAACCAAGCCAACATTATCAAAGCCAAATCCACAGAGGACTAACTCAAAGAATCAGCTCACGGTGTATTTTTACTTACCATTCGTTTAATGATAAGTTCGCCACTTCGCTGAGGAGATCGAAAAGATGACAAAAATAAATGCACTCCAGCTATTCGGAATCATTGCGATTCTATCTACGCCCTTTGCTAGTCTCGCCCAGGAAGATCAGGTGACGTTTCATAAGGACATCGAGCCGATCTTACAACGTAGTTGCCAGGGCTGTCACCGCGTGGGTGGGGTGGGCCCGATGCCGTTAGTGAACTATGAGCAAGTAGCTCCTTATGCAGGCCTTATTGAATATAAGACCTCTATCCGTGATCGCGCCGGGGCGATGCCGCCTTGGTACGTTGAAAAAGGTCTTGGCATACAGAATTTCAAAAACGATGTCTCCCTGTCAGATGCCGAAATTGCAGCTATTTCTATTTGGGCAAGGTCGGGAACGCCAAGGGGAAATGAAGCTGATGCGCCTGAGCCACTTGTATTTGATGACAGCATCAAGTGGACAGCTGGTGAACCAGATTACATTATGAAAAGTAATTCCGTGACAAAACTGGCTGGCACAGCTGATTGGTGGGGTGAAATTGACTATATGCTTGTCGATATCCCGGAAGACCGATGGGTTAAATCAGTCGAAGTGGTGGAGGTGAATGATGTGAACACCCAGGGCAGTTCTGGCCGCGATACTGTGGGTGGTGCATATATCTTTCACCACATGATTTGGGGTACCGCGGAGGTTGATGAGAACGGCAACCGTGCTGGTCCAACTCTTGCCTGGCCCGTTCATGAAGTGGGCCGCAACGCAGACATTTTCGATGAAGACGCCGGGCGTCTCTTGAAGGCAGGCAGTTACGTAGTCTCTGACTCGGTACATTTGCATTCCAACGGGCGCGACACAAATGCTCACTTAGAGATTGGTTTCCGCTTTCACCCGAAGGGCTATCAACCGAAATTTAAAGACGCTGTTTTCAATGCACAGGGCAACGGGGTCGACATTAGCATCCGTGGCAATGAAAAAGATCAAGAATTGCACGCTTATACTACCCTCACTGAACACACCAAGATTTCCACCTTCGAGCCGCACTTACATGCACCAGGTGAACGCATGTGTCTCGAAGCGATCTGGGGATACAGCGTTGAGACACTATCTTGTGTTGGATATGACCACAACTGGGTTCGTGGCTATGCCTATGACGATGACTCAGCACCTTTACTACCGAAAGGTACCATTCTTCATATTACAGGCTACATGAACAACACAGACAGCAATCCAAACGTCCCTGACCCAAGAAACTGGCAAGGCTCTGGCAACCGCTCTGTGACGAATATGTTCATAGACCTTGGCATACGAGTAACAATGACCGACGATCAGTTTTTTGAAGAAATGGAAAAACGGCGCCGCAATCTGAATCTTGGTCCAAATGATCATGTCATAGGGTGCCCGCTCTGCCTGGTCCCACTCGTGCAACCGCTAGATAGCGCATCAACTGCGACCACGCGTAACAACAGCATTGCATCACAGGGAGTAGTCCAGTAATGCAGATGACAGGACTTAAAAGCCAAGGAGCCATTTTCTGCCTGACACTATGCACGATTTTCGGTGCAAATGCTGTTCGCGGTGAATCTTATAGCTTCGGGCAAAATATCGAAGTCGCGTACGAAGGATGGCGACCACTCGAAGACGGTACATTTAATTTCATGTTTGGTTACATGAACGAGAACTGGGAAGAAGAGCCTGATATCGAAATTGGGGAAAATAACTTTTTCTCACCAGGTGATCCCGATCGCGGTCAGCCGACTCATTTTTTACCGCGCCGAAATCGCTTCACATTTGAGGTAAATGTCCCGGCAGATTGGGGTGATCGTGAGTTAGTTTGGGAGCTTACGGTCCACGGCGTTACACGTCGCGCATATGCGACGCTGAAGCCTGACTATCTCGTTGATAACATGGTTATCGCTTCAGAAACA
>DORE01000105.1 GCA_003514305.1 Gammaproteobacteria bacterium
AACATGGTTATCGCTTCAGAAACAGGCGCGCTGGGCGCTGGTACTTCTAGCCCAGAGTCTAGGGCAAACACAGCACCCGTAACAACCTTGCGGGGCGATATGGTAGATGGAAAGCACATGCGCACAGCCCGAGTTGGTAGGCCACTTAGCTTCACGACACAACTGACAGACGATGGCATACCAAAAACAACTACTCGGGTTGAAATGATAAAGGCGATGGCTGCCCAGGGTGGCCCATTTGTCACCGAGGAGATGGTTCAGCGACAAATGGCTTTGCGCATTCCTTGGCAACCAACCGTTGGAAAAATCAACGCACTCTATCTGTCCTGGAATGTCTATCGTGGGGCTGGCAAGGTAACGTTCGATCCGCCTCAACCCAAGGTTTGGGAAGACACGCGTCCCGGTTCTAATTCGCCTTGGGGTTTGAGCTGGTCACCACCGTATATTCCAGCAGATGGAATGATTGAGACCACAGTGACTTTCGAAGAACCTGGAGAGTATGTGCTTTGGGGACGAGGTGATGATGGCATGTTGTACCATGACGCGTACATGACAGTTACGGTTAGGGAGTAACCACGTGTAAAGCGAATCGCGTAGCTGCCTGCCACTTTCAAAAGAAGCGCGTCGTTTAACGCGGTTCTGCCGAGGTTTTCAACTGCTGATTCAATAGGATCTCACAGCACTGCAGAGAGGCAGGTTAGAATTAAAAAATTCAGTACGGACGAGAAAACGATTAAAGCTATTGCACAACCCCATCGACCCCGCTTGCTCGGCCGCGTGTAAACCTATACTGATTCGTTTCCAGTGATAATGGCAAAAAGCGTGTTGGGGATGTTGCGACACTGCAACATAAGGGAGCTTATGTAGATACGTTTATAGAGAGGCATTGGCAGGCGCGGCAACCGTGACGTCTGGCGTCAAACCAACACCGCCTACCACAGTCATAAGTACTTGGACTTTTCGCGTCTTCTGTAACACTCAAGTTCTTCAAACCTCAAGCCATTCTGAACGGATCTCGTCTGCCTGCTTCAGACTGGCCGGCGTACCTTCGTAGACAATCCTACCGTGCCCCATCACATATAGGCGCTGTGAAATTCGCAGGGCAAGTTTCAGCTTTTGCTCTACCAGAAGGATAGCAACTCCCCGGGACGCAATTTCTTCTAGCAACTCAGAGACCTGCTCAACTACTTTCGGGGCAAGCCCTTCAGTGGGCTCATCGATCATGATCATCTCAGGGTCGCCCATCAGCGTGCGACACATGCTCAGCATCTGCTGTTCCCCTCCGCTCAGCACCCCACCGGGAACATCAGCGCGTTCTGCAAGGTTTGGAAACATCTCGAAAATCTCTGACATCTTCCAACGTGATTTTCTCTGAACGCTCTTCATGCCGAGCATCAGATTCTGCTTGACAGTCAGAGTTGGAAATACATCCCTATTCTCCGGAACATACCCAAGACCCCGGTTGGCGATATCAAAGCTGGGCCTCCCCGCGATCTCCTCACCCTTGAATTTGATCGAACCAATAGGGCTTACTTCTCCAATAATAGATTTCACCGTGGTAGAGCGGCCCACGCCATTGCGCCCGAGCAAGCTGACGATTTCTCCCTCGTGTACGTTGAATTCTACACCTTGGAGGATATGGCTCTTGCCGTAGAAAGCGTTAAGCGCCTTGACCTCAAGCATCATCACGTCCCGAATCTATCAGTGCGGCCTCACCCAGGTAGGCCTCCTGGACTCTGGGATTTGCCCTGATTGTCTCCGGAGAATCGTTGGCAATGATCTCGCCATAAACCAACACCGAAATTTTGTCGGCAATATCAAACACTATGTTCATATCATGCTCGACCATCACCAAAGTCTTGCCCTCAGTGATTTTTCGGATTAGCGACACCGCCGCCTCAGCCTCGCTGAGACTCATACCAGCAACAGGCTCATCAAGCATAATCAGATCGGCACCACTGGCGATGGCGACTCCGAGCTCCAGTGCGCGTTGCTGCGCGTAGGCCAGCTCCCCAGCCGGAAAATCGGCGCGATCAGCCAAATTAATCTCCTCAAGGAGATTCATCGCTCGCTCATTTAATGCGGTTTGCCGACCCAGCAATTGCCAGAATGAGTAGCCGAGGCCTTGCTCCCATAACATTCCACAGCGAACATTTTCAAAAACCGAAAGCCGTGGAAAGATGTTGGTAACCTGAAAACTCCTAGCAAGGCCCATGCGCGCAATCACAAATGGCGACTGATTTTGAATCTCTTTATCACGGTAGGTGATTCGTCCTGAACTGACCTGATATTTACCGCTTATCAGATGAAATAGTGTTGACTTACCCGCACCATTCGGCCCGATAATCGCATGACGCTCTCCGAGTTGAATGTCGAGGTTGACGTTACGAATGATCTCGGTTTTGCCGAAAGATTTGGTCACATTGTGCAATGACAGAACACTCATTGGCTCGGACCGCCTTTGTTCTGGTCGCCAACAGAATTCGCCTCCTCCCAGGCGGCATGGAGCTGCCCGAGAGTCCGCCTGCAAGCGTAAAACGATGTCAATCCCACGGCAACAAGCACAAACCAATGAAACGTGCTCTCCGGATTCAATGCAAAAATAAGAAAGTCAAACGACTCAACACCATGATGCATCATTTCAATAGCAGCCAGACAGGAGCCGCCGAACATGACCGCCGGAATTCCTGTTATCAGATAGGGTAAGATCAATGTTGACAGCTTGCCCTGCAACCAAACTGTTTGATGCATCATGATGAAACCAGCAAAACCTCGCGGCAAGAACAGTACCGTCAGCACGAACATAATGCCTAGATACAGCATCCACAGTTCTGTGTAATTGCTGAGCAAGGAGTTCATCAAGGTCAGCACAACTGCGCCGATGATTGGCCCAATAAAGTAGCCGAGGCCACCAATGTAGGCCATCAAAAGGACGCGACCGGAAGTCACTGCGTTAAGGTTCTCTTCGGTAATGAACTCGTAGTTGAGCGCGAAAAGACCACCTGCCACACCTGCGAAAAATCCTGAGGTGCAGAAAGAGATAAAACGTACACGCCGAGCGCTATATCCAATAAACTCAGCTCGCTCGGGATTGTCGCGAACCGCGTTTGCCATGCGCCCGGCTGGCGTCTGAGTAAACAGATACATAAATACAGTTGAGACAAAGACCCAGACAGCGCTCAGGGTGTAGATTTCCGCATCCTGAAAGAACTCGATCCCGAAAAAGGATGGACCG
>DORE01000159.1:0-2917 GCA_003514305.1 Gammaproteobacteria bacterium
GTCTAATTGTCAGCGATTTATGCGAGGAAAGTTATTAGTTATGAGTTTGGAGGTTGGTTCAGGACTTACAATAGGGCTCATTCTGGTGACGGTTATAGTCGTTGCAGCAATGTTGATCTGGGTTGAGCGTCGTCTGTTAAGCTTTTGGCAAGAGCGTTTGGGTCCTAATAGGGTGGGCCCATTTGGTCTTCTGCAAGTTGTAGCCGACATGATTAAAATTTTCACAAAAGAAGACTGGGTACCACCGTTCGCTGATCGAGTAAGTTTTGTCATCGCCCCAGCAATAATAATGGCGGTAATTCTGCTGAGCTTTGCTGTCATACCGTTCGCGCCAAATATTGGCATCATTGATTCCAATATTGGCGTCCTGTTTGTCCTTGCGATGGCATCGCTAGGGGCCTACAGTGTGATGCTTGGCGGCCTGTCTTCTGACAACAAATATGCTTTGCTTGGGAGTTTGCGAGCTGCGGCTCAGATGGTTAGCTATGAGGTTTTTATGGGGATATCCTTACTCGGTGTGGTAGCGCTTTCGAGTAGCTTTAATCTCCGCACAATCGTTGAGGCTCAAGAAGGGATGTGGTTCGTTGTTCCCCAGTTTGTCGGCTTCGTGATTTTTCTCATTGCTGGTGTTGCAGAAAGTCATCGCCTGCCTTTCGATAACCCCGAAGCCGAGCAAGAAATTTGTGCCGGTTATCACACTGAGTACTCGGGCATGAAGTTCGGCATGTTTTTTGTCGGTGAGTATCTCGGTCTCGTGCTGGTGTCTTCGCTAATTACGGTGCTATTTTTTGGCGGATGGATGGGCCCAAGCTTTCTGCCCCCAATCGCGTGGTTTGCCTTAAAATCGGGCGTATTTATAGCGTTCTTTATCTTGTTGCGTGCAGCTATTCCACGGCCTCGCTATGACCAGTTGATGAGTTACGGCTGGTTATTTTTGCTGCCTCTGTCGCTTATAAATCTTCTTGCTACTGGTGCAGTAATCTTGAGCAATTAACGCTCAGAGAATAGGCAAAGCATATGCTATCACTTTTAAAAGATACCCTGTTAAGCCAAGTCGTAACTCTTTGGGGTGTGTTCAAGAAACTGTTTGTGAAAGCAGACACGGTTGAATACCCCGATCAGCAGCCTTACATGTTTCCACGTTGGCGCGGTCGGATTATTCTGAGTCGTGACCCTGATGGTGAAGAGCGGTGTGTTGCCTGCAACTTGTGTGCAGTTGCGTGTCCTGTTGATTGTATCGCTCTGCAGAAAGGAGAAATGGAGGATGGTCGATGGTATCCCGAGTTTTTTCGAATCAATTTTTCACGCTGTATCATGTGTGGCTTTTGCGAAGAAGCCTGCCCAACCAATGCGATACAGCTCACTCCAGATTTTGAAATGGCTGAGTATATTCGCCAGGACATGGTTTGGGAAAAAGAAGATCTGCTGATCAGCGGCTGTGGTAAGTATCACGACTACAATTTTTATCGGGTCGCTGGAAAGCAGATCAGCGGTAAAGATAAAGGGGAGGCTCTGAACGAATCGAAGCCGGTCAACGTGAGGAGCCTGATGCCGTGACACTATTGTTTTATCTCGCCGGTGCAATCGCGGTTATTGCGACATTCGCCGTCATTGTGCAAACAAATATCGTGCATGCCTTGCTCTACCTCATATTATCCTTGCTCGCGGTAGCCGTCATTTTTTATGTGCTGGGAGCCCCTTTCGCAGCAGTGCTTGAGGCGATCGTCTACGCTGGTGCTATTCTAGTCCTATTCCTCTTCGTAATTATGATGCTCAACTTGGGGCAGCATACGCGTGATCAGGAAAGGGGGTGGCTAACAGCACGTATGTTTTTTGTCCCCGGAGTGATGTCTGCGCTGTTGTTGGGACAGTTGCTCAATGTCTTGTCTCAAGTCGGTCAGGATATAGCGGTTTCGCGCGTAGGGGTGATGGAGGTGAGCGCCTTGTTATTTGGCCCATATGTCTTGGCGGTTGAACTGGCTTCCATTTTGCTCCTGGCGGGACTAGTTTCTGCCTATCACCTCGCGAAACGATAGCTGCACTGAGAATAAAATCGTTAATAAGGAATAGGGTAAGAGTAACCACGACCAATGGAAACAATACCTGTTGAGCACGGTTTTATATTGGCGGGCATATTATTCTGCCTTGGCCTGATTGGAGTGTTGACGCGACGCAATGTTGTGTTCGTTCTGATGTCATTGGAAATTATGTTGAATGCTAGCGGACTGGCATTTATTGTCGCAGCGGCGCGTTGGGGACATGCAGATGGGCAGGTCATGTTCCTGATGATCCTGACGTTAGCTGCGGCAGAAGTGGCTGTCGGGCTTGGACTTATTATTCAGATGTTCAGGCGCTATCAAACAGTTGATATTAATGTACTCAGCGACATGAAGGGGTGAAGGCCTAGAATCATGCTTGAATTAATCTGGCTTCTGCCCACATTCCCGCTTGCTGGCTTTCTTTCGTTGGTTCTAACCGGGGGGAAGCTTCCCAAAAAAATCGCCGGCCCAATAGGTGCGGGCTCGATCGGCCTCTCCTTTGCTGTGGCGTCTCTCGTGGCGACCGAATTCATAAATTCCGGAACTGAGAGCTTCACTTACGAGGCATGGGTCTGGATGTCAGTCGGAGGGTTTTCCCCAGGCTTCACATTTTATTTGGACGGCTTGTCAATGGTAATGATGTTGATCATTACCGGCGTCGGATTTCTGATCCATCTTTACGCCACCGGTTACATGTCAGACGACCCGAGCTTCGCGCGTTTTTTTTCCTATATGAACCTGTTTGTTTCAGCGATGTTGATGTTGGTTCTGGGCGACAATCTAGTGCTCCTTTACCTGGGGTGGGAAGGTGTGGGCTTGTGTTCGTATTTGCTTATTGGGTTCTGGTACACCAAACCTGCAAATGGCTACGCAGCCAG
>DORE01000159.1:3296-6615 GCA_003514305.1 Gammaproteobacteria bacterium
GCTCAGCTGGGAACGCTGAACATTCAGGACATGCTCCATGCTGCCGAGGTCCAATGGTCCGTGGGTTCGGGCTTTGCCGTCGCGGCCTCTCTTTTGCTGCTTGGAGGGGCGGTTGGCAAGTCGGCACAACTCCCTCTTCAGACATGGCTGCCAGATGCGATGGCTGGGCCAACGCCAATAAGTGCGCTCATTCATGCCGCCACCATGGTTACAGCCGGAGTTTATCTGATCGCCCGGACTCACCCTCTGTTTCAGATGGCTCCGGCAGT
Source organism: Gammaproteobacteria bacterium (assembly GCA_003514305.1). Classification (GTDB taxonomy): domain Bacteria; phylum Pseudomonadota; class Gammaproteobacteria; order Pseudomonadales; family Pseudohongiellaceae; genus UBA9145. Next base: position 3,566 of record DORE01000159.1, read on the forward strand.
TCAGTTACTAGTGGCCCTGATTGGCCTCACTACCCTCTTGTTGTCCGGTTTTACCGCGATGACGCAAACAGACATCAAGCGCATTCTCGCTTATTCGACAGTCAGTCAGATCGGCTATATGTTCCTTGGTCTTGGTGTCGGTGCCTGGTCTGCAGCGATTTTTCACCTAATGACGCATGCTTTTTTCAAGGCTCTGTTATTCCTCGCTTCGGGTACCGTAATATTGAGCGTTCATCACGAGCAAAACATCTTTAAGATGGGCGGGCTGCGCAAAGCGCTGCCGGTTTCCTTCTTCTCTTTTCTGTTCGGAAGTCTTGCATTAACCGCCTTTCCCTACACTTCAGGTTATTTCAGCAAGGATGAAATTTTACTCGGCGCTCTTGAGTTAGAAGGAATTGGTTTCTGGCTTTGGCTAGGTGGAGTAGTTGGTGCCTTTTTCACGGGCATTTACACATTCCGTTTGTTCTTTATAGTCTTCTTTGGTGAAAGTCATGTGGAACATGCTGTAGAGAAGGAAGTTGGGGGGTGGCACATGAATGGCCCGCTTATTCTCCTTATGATTCTTGCGCTTGCTGGAGGCTTTATTCATGTGCCGCTAGAAGCCGTATTCGATCACGGAGAAGCTCATGGAGAACATCATGCCAGTGGACTAGTTCATGGAATCATGGTTTCTGTGCCTCTATTGGGGATTGCCGTAAGTTATCTGTTCTACATGTCGAAAACTTTCTGTGTTGAGAGGCTGATGGCCAGTACTCTTTCCAAAAGGCTCCATGCGTTTTGGTTTGGAGGTTGGGGATTTGATACGTTGTATAATTCTTTGATTGTGAGTCCCTTTCTTTTTCTCGCCAAGGTAAATCGCAAGGATATTGTTGATGGTTTTTACGCGATGATCGTTACCGCCTCGCAACTAGCGAATGGTCTTATAGTAAAATCGCAAACCGGTTCGTTGCGTTGGTATGCCCTGACTATAGCGGGTGGTCTAGTCATGATGGTTGCGGTAGGGGCCGTTCAATGATTTTGGTCACGCTCATCGCAGTCCTGTTTATTGGAGGCTTGACGTGTTGGTTGTCCGAACGAATCAATCCAGACCTTCCCAGATTAGTGGCACTTGTCACAGTTCTGCTAGATTTCGCGCTGATGTTTGGTCTCCCGAGTGCGGACATCAACTCGCCGTGGGTTGCTGTTTTTGAAGCTTCGTGGATCCCTCGATTCGGCATATCTGTTTATCTTGCTGCAGACGGCTTAAGCGTCCTTCTGCTTATGCTCACTGCTTTCTTGGGGGTAATTGCAATTGGTGCAGCGTGGGATGAAGTCAAGGAGCGTACTGGCTTTTTTTACTTCAATCTGATGTGGACACTGGCGGGTGTGGTGGGAGTCTTTACTGCGCTGGATTTATTTCTGTTCTTTTTCTTCTGGGAAGTGATGTTGATACCCATGTATCTGATTATCGCTATTTGGGGTCATGAGAATAAGAACTACGCTGCGATGAAGTTTTTTATCTTTACGCAAGTAACAGGGATGATGATGTTGGTGTCCATCTTGATACTGGCTTATTTTCATTATCTACAGCATGGCTCTTTGAGCTTCAATTACCACGATTTGCTCAATGTGAGCATCACCGGTGAGATGGGTATGTGGGTGATGCTTGGATTCTTTGTTTCCTTCTCCACCAAGTTGCCGAGCATGCCGTTTCACTCTTGGTTGCCGGACGCACACAGTCAGGCTCCCACAGCTGGCAGTGTGATATTGGCCGGCATACTTCTGAAGACTGGGGCATATGGCTTGATTCGGTTTGCTGTGCCGCTTTTTCCTGAGGCCTCCATGAACTTTGCTCCGATCGCAATGACGCTGGCAGCGGTCAGTATTTTGTACTGCGCTAAGGTTGCGTTCGCGCAAAACGATATCAAACGGCTGATCGCTTACACTAGTGTGAGTCACATGGGGTTCGTCACGCTTGGTATCTATGCCTGGAACGAGCAGGCACTCCAGGGTGCCGTCATGACGATGTTGGCACATGGATTGAGCGCAGCCGCCCTATTCATGCTCGCTGGGGGACTGCAGCACCGCATTCACACAAGAAATATGCCGGATATGGGCGGCTTCTGGCCGAGGGTGCCAAAGATGACCGCGGTCGCTATTTTCTTTTCCGTTGCCGCGCTGGGTATGCCCGGACTTGGCAACTTTATCGGTGAATTTTTGGCGCTTATTGGCGCTTTTCAGGCTAATGTCAAAATGACTGTGGTTGCGGCTTTTGGCTTAATCCTGGCTTCGGTTTATTCACTTTGGGTGCTTCAGAAGGTGTTTCAGGGTGAATATAACAATAAGAGCTTTGATGAATCCCATCTCACCGATTTAAGTCGTCGTGAGATGGTGTACTTTTCTGCGATGATGTTGGGCCTGGTGTGGATGGGGCTGTATCCCCAGACTTTCTTGAGCATGTCTGAACCTGTGTTGGCACAGTTGTTGTCAGACACTGCGCAGGTGACATTGACTTCGCTTAATGGTGAGTTGTGACAATTACAGTAGCTGATCTCTTTCTAATCCTGCCATTGCTGTTGCTGACTTGTACGGCTGTAGTCGCGATGTCCGCAATTTCCATTAGTCGTAATTATGTGGCGACAATAGGTATTGTCGTTGCGGGTTTGCTGCTTTCTGCAGTTAGCGCTGCGATGTTGATGGAAGAAGCCGATCGACAGGTCACTCCTCTGTTAGTAGCCGATCCATATTCATTGTTTTTTACGATCGTAATCTGCTTGAGCGCTGCTTTCATTGCGATACTGAGCTATCCATTCCTTGAAGGTCTCGATGACGATCGAGAAGAGTATTTTTTATTGTTGAGCGTCGCTACCGTTGGAGCAGTCGTGCTGGTGAGCAGTAATCATTTTGTCAGTACCTTACTTGGTTTGGAGACGCTGAGCATGTCGCTCTACGGTATGGTGGCCTATACGGTGCATTCTCCGAAGTCGGATAAATATCCACTTGAAGCGTCAGTGAAGTACTTAGTTCTTTCTGCCGCTGCATCAGGATTTTTGTTGTTTGGGATGGCTCTT
>DORE01000157.1 GCA_003514305.1 Gammaproteobacteria bacterium
CCGTCGCACCAGGTTTTCATCTGATCATAGTTAAGGCTGCAAGCAGGTTTGAGTGCGATGATCGCGGTTACGGCTTCTCCCCATGTGTCGTCAGCCACGCCGATGACTGCGACTTCAGCGATACTTTCGTGGGTCAGCAGAACGCCTTCAATCTCGAGGGCTGAAAGCTTGTAGCCGCCAGATTTGATGATGTCTACTGAGGAGCGGCCCATGATTCGATAATAGCCGTTTTCGAGAACCGCAACGTCGCCCGTACAAAACCACCCGTCGTCAAATGATTCGTCTGTGGCCTCAGGGTTATCCCAGTATTCTAGAAAAACGTTATTGCCCTGAATCCTGATCTCGCCTGGTATTTCTTCCTGTGTGATTGGAACGCTATCCTCGTCGAACAACTGCACCTGCACGCCGGGTAGTGGTTGACCGACGCAGCCAGCCCTGCGCTCGCCGGCATAGGGGTTTGATATACCCATGCCAATCTCTGTCATGCCGTACCGCTCGAGCAAAACTTGGCCAGTTAACTCCTGCCATTGATTGAATAGTTTTACGGGACAAGCGGCCGATCCAGAAATATTAAGGCGCATGGCTTTAAAGCCATCACAGATAGATTGAGCCTTTTCGCTTTCGATGCCATCTAAATACTGTATTAACTTTACATAGATTGTTGGCACTGCCATAAACACACTATAAATGCCAGATGACACTTGTTCCGTAATTAGGGGAATGTCAAATTTTGCAAATAAATGAACTGTAGCACCTGCCCACAATCCGCAGCTAAGTATATTTACAATTCCGTGAATATGATGAAGTGGCAAGAACAGAGGAATAACATCATCAGTTCTCCATTCCCACGCTGTGATCAAGGTCGTAATCTGTGCGTGAATCGTTTTGTGTGTGCTGACCACGCCTTTTGGTTTGTTTGTTGTGCCGCTAGTAAAAAGCATCATTGCCCGACGGTCTTCTGACACTGCGGGAAGCTTAGCAGTCGTTGAGGCCATGATTTCTTCAACGCTTAGAAGTGTGATGCCTAGTTTATGGCACAGAGGTTCAAGCCCTTCTTGCAATTCGGGGTTAGCGATTAATCGTGTGACGCTTGCACAGCTTAAGTAGTGCTCAAGCTCCATGACTGCTGAAGCAACGTTGAGAGGGACGGCAATGCCGCCGGCGAGCCAAACTCCATGCATCGCAGTAACGTAATTAATTGACGCGGGCAGGAAAAACGCAATCCGTTCCTCATTCAGATCACTAGTGCCAGCTAGTAGGCCTGAGGCAAACAGGTGGGCTCGCCGGTGAACTTCGGAATAGGTAAAAGACCTTTCTCCTTCCACGAGGGCGATCTTGTTATTGTCAGTCTGTAAGTGCGGGTATGCGTCTATTGTCATTTAAATCTACTTTTATCGCAGTCGGTGAACGGTCAGTGATTACATCAGCGCGCTGACCAAGAAATACAAAACAGAAGGCCCCAATAAACAGCCAACTCCGGTGTAGAAAGTGGCCGTCATAGCGCCATAGGGAACCAATTTTGGATCTGTGGCTGCGAGGCCTGCCGCAACGCCGCTGGTCGTCCCCATTAAGCCTCCGAATACCATCGCAGACTTTGAATTATTGAGTCCGATTGTGCGTGCAACGATCGGCGTACCGATCATAACCAGAATAGATTTCACCAGCCCTGCAGCTACACTTAAAGTGATTACTGCATCGCTTGCTCCGATGGCCTCGCCGGTGACGGGTCCAACGATGTAGGTGACCGCACCGGCGCCGATTGTGGTAATCGCTGCTGGGTCTGTGTAGCCGAACAGGATTGCGACAGTTGCGCCAACCACAAACGATACGATGACGCCTGCAAAAATTGAAATTACGCCAGCGACGCCCGCTTTTTTCAATTCACCGAGCTGAACGCCGAAGGCCGTTGCGACGATTGCAAAATCGCGCATCATGCCTCCACCCATCAGGCCGATGCCGCTAAGCAGTGCGATATCTGCCGCACCTCGCGTGCCGCCTGTGGTCACACCGCCGATGTAAGCGATGACCAGACCAAGTGCAATGGCTATCGCTGAGCCATGGATTCGACCATGGGTGAGCTTGTTGGCGGCAAGATAAGAGACCCAGATCGTGATGCCGACTACCGCAAAGGCGACGATGAGGTTATTGCGAACAAAAACAGTCTCTATGATGTCCACTAATTCGCCTCCTTTTGGGAGACAGGGGCGTTATCCGTGGCCCCAAGACGGCTGATGACAGGGACTAGGGCGAGACTCACCAAGACTGCCGCAACACCAGCGAAGAGCGCGAGCATGCCGCCATCAACAGCCGCGGCAACGTTCTGTCTAGCGGCCATTGCAACCACGATCGGAATGTACATGGCACTCCAGAATTTTATCCCGTCGCCAGCGGCGCCTTTGCTCAAAACTTCGAATGACTTTGAATTGGTAGCTAGCACAAGAAATAACATAGCAATGCCCACTCCGCCAACGTTGGCATCAACTCCTAGAGCCACCCCGAGTGCTTCTCCGATAAGCATGCCGACAATCAGACTGACAGAAAGTAAAGCAACGCCGTAGATTATCATTCTTTTTACTCCTCTCAAGATCGGCGAGTAACCGTTAGACCTAGCCTAGGTTCGGGGTGTTTGCGACACCAGATGATATGACGACAGGCACAACGGCGCAATTTACGGTTCAGTAGGAAATTGAGGGGCGCAAAAGAAGCAAGAAGCGCTCATCTGATAGGAAGGAGACTGATAATCCGGAAAGTAACCGCCTGAAGAGCCCCATCCGCTGCCTGCACACGCGAACCAGGCAGCGGTGGGGATCTCAAGGAGAAGCCTAGACCCGAACTAAGAGGTGTGGAGGGGTTCCGCCTAGGCAAGTGCAAAACGACAT
>DORE01000217.1:0-580 GCA_003514305.1 Gammaproteobacteria bacterium
GTTTGGCTGGCAAGGCAGCTTTAGCCACACAATATCCATGGGCAGGGCGTCAGCTTTAGCCTCGATTCCAGACCGAGCCCGCACAATCGACGAACGGCCATCACAACCAATGACCAAATCCGCTCTAACATCCCCATGTGTATCGGTTACGACACCAATCACTTGGTTATCCTTTTGGAGCAGATTCCGCACACGAGTGCCCCGAAGAAACGTAAAGCTGAGAAAAGCCGACGACTTTTCAACTAACATTTCAAGTAAGTTGGTTTGAGATACCCAGCGAGGAGTCTGGAGAGCGATCTTAGTCCGATTCATAACCGGTGAGATAAAAGGCTTGCGGTTTATGAACATGCGGAAACGGTCTATTCGTACCTGGCCAACCTTCTCAAAATCTTGCCAAAGGCCAATTTGGTGCAACGGTTCAAGGCCGCTTGGCATGAGCAGCTCACCGCGAAATTCTCGGGAGAAATCTTCATGACGCTCGACCAGAGTGGTTTTCACACCGGCGCGCGCGAGCAAATACGCCAAAACAGCACCAGCAGGACCGGCACCAGAAATAACGACGCTAGGATATCTTTCGGTC
>DORE01000217.1:993-1450 GCA_003514305.1 Gammaproteobacteria bacterium
AGCCGCGAACAACCTACTGACCCTATCTATAAAAGCCCGCCTCAAATCCCAAATACTGCGGATTCATCGGCTCAAGCAACTCTACAAGATCGCTCTTAACCGATCCACAAACAAGAACAGCCGTCGGCGTAAACCGCTCCTGCCACTCCGCTGAAACAGGGCTCGCAAATAAATTCTCGACTCTTATTTTCGCGGCAGCGCTGTCATTGAATTGTTCTATCAACACGGCCTTCGTTGAATCCTCTGTAAGGAACCACTCAAAGCGACGAGTTCCATCCTCATTATTTTCAAAAACAGTCTTCACGCTGCGCCAGCCCAACTCATTATTGCCTGGCTGGTTCTCTGCGTGTCCAACGCATCTCCAGCACTAAGAATCCGAGCGTACTTACAATACCCAATGAGCCGATTGCCTCTCCCAAGTTTCCTAAATCTTCGAGACTCATAGCCGTTCACCTTT
>DORE01000217.1:1802-2620 GCA_003514305.1 Gammaproteobacteria bacterium
ACACCAAGCGTATGACAAGCGAAACAGACTGCGCACCAGAAAAAGGAAAAATCTCGATGGCTCGTAATTCGGACTCTGTAGCAGTGACTGCTAATAGCCAAAAAATTAAAGGAATTAAATGTAAGGTTAGTGTTTTGTGTCGTAAAAATGATCGAAAAGCTGAGCCTCTATCACCCGCTAATAATCGAAGGCATGGGCGGGTACGACCCCCGAGACCCCTCCGCTGTTGCAGCGGTGATCATCAAGCAGTTGCAAGCGCGTTGGTCTGCAGAGCCTGCAGCAAAACCAATACTCCTCATTACTCAAGGCGATCCTTACGAGGCAAATGGCATATCGGCCATTACGCGCATAGTCGCCGACCATCTCGACATCTCCCGAGCCCTGATCTTTCTTGATTCAGAAATCGCGGATTACCACGCACCGAACGCCGATCGCTACAAGGTGATCTTTGAAATCGCATACTCGCAAATGGCGGCCGAGCTGCAAAAACAACAGTCTTCCATAGTCAAAAATATACAGGCCGCCGTGGACGATCTCGTGTCTGAAAAAAATGCGCGTCGTTTAGCAAACGAAAAAGCTCCTTTGCCAGAGTACTACCGCATTTTCGCCTTGCTTCAGGAAGTTACAAAAGCTTCGTGCAAACAAATATGTGGTGGCGTCACTATTGCGCACACCAGCAGCGAAATCAGCGACTTTTCGGTATCCAGTTTTTACCGTGTCGGGCTAGATTTGGGGTTAATAGATGCTGATGACATGGTGCCGTACGGAGGTTGAAGTTCGCAGCATCGATTGACTAAATGATTTGGTGGGCCCACCAG
>DORE01000036.1 GCA_003514305.1 Gammaproteobacteria bacterium
AGGTTTGCACCATCCATGTAAACCTGCCCTCCGTGGTCATGGACGGTCTGGCAGATATCTTTAACCGCTTCTTCATAAACTCCATGGGTCGAAGGGTAGGTTATCATCAGAGCCGCTAGCGTTTCGGTATGCTCCTCAACTTTCTCCTTGAGATCAGTTAGATCGATGTTGCCGTCTTCGTCACAGGCTACCAGGACAACCCGCATACCGATCATCTGTGCGCTTGCTGGATTGGTTCCGTGGGCTGACGTCGGAATCAGGCATATATTGCGGTTTTTTCCTCCATGCGCATCAAGATACTTTCGAATAGCGAGCAAACCCGCGTACTCTCCCTGAGCGCCAGAGTTAGGTTGCATACTGATTGCATCGAAGCCCGTAATTTCTCGCAGCATGGACTCTAGACTGCTTATCAACTCCTGATAGCCTTGCATCTGAGAAATTGGGGTGAATGGGTGAGGCTTCGAGAACTCGGCCCAGGTCACCGGAATCATTTCTGCAGTGGCATTTAGCTTCATGGTGCAGGAGCCAAGAGCGATCATAGAATGGGTCAGAGAAATGTCCTTGTTTTCCAGCTTTTTTAGATAGCGCACCATGTCTGTTTCGCTGTGGTAGCGATTAAAAACAGGATGAGTCAGGTATTTCGTTTTGCGCTGTAGCGCTGGAGGGATGACTGACTTTATCTGCCCGGTTTCAATTTGGCGATCGATCTTTGATACAGATAGCGGGTTTTCGTCGGAACCCAGGACGATTTGCCAGAGGGAGTCGATTTCAGCGTCGGTGGTACACTCATCGAGGCTGATGCCAATAGTACGATGGCTGGCTATTCGGTCGAGTCTCAGATTGACTGAAGCGGTGGACGCGCGCTGAGCAATCTGCATGGCTTGGTCTTCGCTGACTTCAAGCGTCAGCGTGTCAAAGAAGGTTTTATTTGCGAGAGAAATGCCTCGGCTTTTGAGCCCGGTCGCCAGAATCTGAGTCAAACGATGAATCCGCGTGGCGATGCGTTTGATCCCGACAGGCCCGTGGTAAACAGCATAGAAACCAGCGATATTGGCAAGCAGAACCTGAGCTGTGCAGATATTGCTGTTAGCCTTTTCACGACGGATGTGTTGCTCGCGGGTTTGCAGTGCCATGCGATAGGCCCGCTTGCCTCGCTCATCTTTTGACACTCCGATGATCCGTCCCGGTACAGCTCTTTTGTATTCATCACGCGTTGCAAAGAAAGCCGCATGAGGACCGCCATAACCCATCGGCACCCCGAACCTTTGAGTGCTCCCTAGGACAACATCAGCGCCCATTTCCCCTGGCGGTTTGAGTAAAGCCAGGCTCATCAGATCGGCTGCCACTAAAGCAATGGCTTTCTGTTCATGTAGCTGCTCGATTGCCGTGCTCAGATCGGTGAAGTCGCCTAACATTGTGGGGTATTGGAAGAGCGCACCGAAAAGCTCGGAGCAATCGACTTGCTCAAAATCGCCAATTATCAGCTCAAAGCCAAAGCATTCTGCTCGTGTCTTCAGAACATCGATGGTCTGGGGAAAGCAGGCTGCGTCCACAAAAAATTTGTTGCCCCCGCGATTTTTGCTTACCCGCTTGGCAAGAGCCATGCCTTCGGCTGCCGCTGTTGCTTCGTCAAGCAAAGAGGCATTTGTCAGTTCCATGCCAGTCATATCCAAGATCATTTGCTGGTAGTTCAGCAGACTTTCTAGTCTGCCCTGGGAAATCTCAGGTTGGTAAGGTGTATAGGCTGTATACCAACCCGGATTCTCCAGCACATTGCGAAGGATCACATTAGGGGTAAGCGTGTCGTAATATCCGAGTCCGATAAAGGAGCGGCTTGTTTGATTTTTTAGAGCAAGCTTTTTGAGCGCGCTGAGCGCGCTGCCTTCGTTCATCGAAGCCGGCAAATCGAGTGGCTGTTTGAGCGCAATGACATTGGGAACGGCCTTTTCAACTAGCCTGTCCAGAGAATCAAGGCCTAACTCGCAAAGCATGCGGTTAATGCTCTCTGCGTCGGGTCCGATGTGGCGCCCGATAAATTCGTTTTGATGCTGCAAGGAGTCAAGACTGGGGGGCTTGTTGAAATACATTTGGTCTCACTTTAGATCGGTTAATGGTTACACGGCGGCGGAGGACTTGAGGGTGCAGCTTATCCTTTCTTCTGGCGCCGGATTTAGGACTGGGGCTTACTCGTCGTCGCAATGATCTTTGTATGAATCAGCGTCCATTAGCTCATCAAGTTCTGTCTCATCGCTGATGGCAATTTTGAAAAACCAGCCATTGTCATAAGGGCTTGAGTTCACGATCTCTGGTGCGTCTGCCAGTACGTCGTTGATCTCGGTGACTTCTCCGGTCAAGGGACTGTAGACATCAGAGGCCGCTTTTACAGACTCTACTACGGCAACTTCTTCCTTGGCGTTCACGTTGGCTCCAAGCTCTGGGAGCTCAACGAACACGACATCGCCGAGCGCTTCTTGCGCGTGGTCACTGATGCCAACGGTTGCGATTCCATCGTCGTCGACGCTGACCCATTCATGGGAACCAGCGTACTTAAAATCATCAATGATTTTGCTCAATGGGAGCCCCCTCTACACTTAACTTCTGTGGCTGAAGATTGCCTGATTTACTCGAATACTTTCTTGCCGAACCTAACGAAATTGGGCGGCACGATTCTGACGTTCAGGGCGTTACCGCGAATGTTTACCTGACAGGTGGTACTGCCTGACGGGATTCTAGCTAAAGCGATAGAATGCTTCAATGTGGGCGAGAAAGTGCCGCTGGTGATCTGCCCTTCGCCTTTGTCGGTGGTCACCCTCTGGCCGGCGCGCAAGACACCGCGCTCTTGCAGAACTAGCCCAACTAACTCTGGGGAATTAGCCTGCTTCTGCGCTGACAGATGAGCAGTTACGGCGGCGCGGCCAATAAAATCGCGATCGGCCGGCTCAAAGGCAATGGTCTGGACCATATTAGAGATAATTGGCGAGGTGGACTCATCCATGTCCTGACCGTAGAGATTCATGCCCGCTTCCAGACGCAGTGTGTCTCGGGCGGCCAGGCCTATGGGTTTCACTCCAGCTAACAGCAGCTTATCCCACAGATTTACGGCATCGTCAACGGGGATAATAAATTCCACTCCTCTTTCTCCCGTATATCCAGTGCGGGCGATAAACCAGTCGCCAAACTCAGCACCCCTGAAATTTTTCAATTCAGCGACAGTCTCGCGTTTTACCTGATCCAACAGGGAGCTCACCGTGTCAATTGAGGAGGGCCCGTGAACCGCAAGGATCGCTAGATTGGGCCGTTCGGTTATTGCGACTTCGAATCCATAAGCTTGTGAGTTCATCCAAGCGAGGTCCTTGTCGCGGGTCGCGCAGTTTACAACGATTCGATAACCAAAGCTCATCCGATAGACAATAAGATCATCAATTATCCCTCCCCCTGGTTTGAGCATCGCGCTGTATAGGGCCCGCCCCAATTCCTTGAGCTTTGCAACGTCGTTAGCGAGCAGGTGGCGCAGGTATGCACTGGCATCGGTACCGCTTACATCGATGACAGTCATATGAGATACGTCAAATACGCCTGCAGCGTTTCGAACCTGATTGTGTTCTTCAATCTGTGAGCCGTAACTAATTGGCATATCCCAGCCCGCGAAGTCGACAATTTTCGCTCCGGCGTCCAGATGTTGCTGGTATAGAGGGGTTCGTTTTCCCACGGCTTGATTCTCGGAGTTTACTGCCAACGGTTATTTTACCTTTCCGAATCAATCAATAACAGCGCAGGGAAGAAACATTGAACTAAAGTGATTTATAGATACGTGTAAAGTTTTTTCTTGGTTGAATCATCCTGCGTAGCACTAGCTAATTAGGTTGCGAGCAGGAAGTGAGCAAGGATCGCCCGCGATATTATCAGGGCTGCCAGGCATAACTGAATTTCGCGAAAAACGTTCGGCTGGTGCGGTAGATGCTATCTTGACTATCGTCTTGAAATCCTGCGTCAGAGTAGCCCAAAAAGAAACGCGTCGCGGCGTTGACCCGATAACTGTAGAGCAATTGAGACGTCAGTTCTCGGGTTTGGCTTTGTACGGGGAAAGTGTAGAGATCCTTATTTCTCTCCCTATCATCCTGTTGCAAGATGATTCTCAGAAAACTGCGGTTATTGAACTGATATGTTGTCCGAAAATTTGTTAAGTTAGCAGTAAACAGACGGCCGCCTTCGACGTCGAAATCCTGTATCGTGTGTTGTAGATCAAGCTGCAGGTGCCGGCCTAGCTGATATCGAATCTCTGGCCTTAGTCTTCTTGAGTGTCCAAGTCGTGTGTTAGCGAAATCCACAACATCCTCAACTCGAATGTTCATCCCGAGCTGTAGGTTTGGAGCTGGGGAAAAGCTGAGTTCAAGGTTATTGAATTGTTCGTCAAAGTATTTCCCGTTCCAGTAGGTTTTGCTGCCGCCAAATAGCCCAAATAAAGATGATTGCAGTGGCCCATTCATATTTAGAAAGAATTCGGTTTCTTCCTCAAGCAGCAGCCCAGACTGGTCTTCGGTCCGGTCATAGTCGGCGGCAAAGCGAATGCGGTTGAAGAAGCTGTCGCCGCTCCACCACCAGGTATGCCCGATGGTTGCAACCTGATAGATATAGTCTACACGGTTGATGAAGCCCAGATCAGCGCGAAAGTCTTTTCCCCAATCGTAGTGCCCGAAACGCCAGTCCCAATTGCGATCATTGTGCTGATATTCAATAACCAGGCTGTTATCGCTGATCTGTGCTGACTGACCGTAATCGTCACGAATCTGTTGAGGATACTCGGACTCTGAGTGCATTGCCTGGAAGTAAATGGTGTCCTGTTCTGTTGGCCGAAGTGTGCTGTCGAGGCTACTGACGCGGTTGTGATATCCGCTGCCCTCGCGGTTTGTAATCAGTGCGCCAACAGTTGAATTCTGGAAAATGTCAAAGCGATAGCGGGCGATAGCCACATCGCTCTTCTCATCCGCAAGCGTTGCAATTTTTGAGCTGAGGCTCCGGGGTACGATGAAGCTGGTGCTTTCATCGTTGGCAGCCAGCAACCCAAATGTATGAGGGCCATTTTTGCCGGTTATCTTGGCTCCGTACTCCGGGCTAGCAATATTGCGTGTGTAAACAAGATTGCGGAACGTGTCGAAGTAGTCGGCGCCATCCAGAAAGAAGGTTCTTCTTTCGGGGAAAAAAAGGCTGAAAGTCTGATTGATATCCAACTGCGCCACATCGGCCTCGACCTGAGAGAAGTCGGGGTTGATGGTTGCGTTTAAGTA
>DORE01000013.1 GCA_003514305.1 Gammaproteobacteria bacterium
TTCCTTCGGATGTGAGCGTGGCTGACGCATTCATCTTAGCTAAGAAATTTTGCATTTCTTGCGTACCGTTGTTCAGCGCGTTGGTTTCATCTATTTCTGCCATGGAGCCATACACGACGGCCAAGGAGTGAGTTGCAGGGTCATCGCCGTTACTCACGATTTGCCGAAGAATCACGGTCGCGGGGTTTTTCTTGGCGAGGGGAGAACTCCAGTATTCGGTCAGAGCCTCTACTACGCCTGCAGGATTCGAAACATTGAAGTTATAAACAAATCCGTAGATGTTATCGCTGCTCGAATGGTCATCTGCATTTGCGAAGTTGACTGCAAAAATGAGCGCGAAAACTGATAGCAAGGAGGAAAGCTGTTTCATTTGATTACCTTTTTGTATTTATTAGACAAAAGAGCCGATAAGCGGCCCACCAAGCGACGCTATTTGAAACTGCGATTAATGACAACTCACGATGATCCTCTGCCCCCCCTCGCATCACCCGCTTGATCTCACCCCAGCTTTTCAGTTTTCGTAGTTTTTTAGTTTCCCAGACTCCCACGCTCTTACTGCTCGAAGTGAGTGGACAGACAGACCAGAACATATGGCGCGTCGAGTCTGTTCCGCATTTTGGATTGGGCTTCGATTACACTAACTTCAGTCAATCTTGTTCATCTGAAACCCTTGATTGCAAAAGAGGACAAAAAAATGAACTCCACATTTGCTCAGGACACTTTTAATGCAGCAATGGAAATTTGGCGTGACCGGTCAGCAACCCAAGAGGCCCCAGAGGAACACGTGGTCCGGTTGAAATTTACTGTCCTCAAAACTTTCTCCTATAGTCTGGTCTGCTCACGACTTTTATGGCGTCAAATATGAAAAAGAATAGTTTTTTTATCATTATACTTTCGTTGTCTAGCTGTTTTTTATTTGCTGACACCCTTGATAGTAGTTTGGATGTTCTTCCAAACTCTCAGTTGATCTCACCTCGGCCCCCGCCGCCGGGTTTTGTTCCTCCTCCACTTCATCCCGCGCGCGTTGTTTTGGAGACCCGCAGATTGAGTGAAGGGGTTTACGCTTTGATGGCGAACACGCCATTTAACGACAACGCAGGCTTCATCGTTGGCGCGGAAGCCGTGCTCGTGATCGATTCTCATTTCAATGGTGCGATGGGACGGCAGATCATAGAAGCTGTCAGGCGTGTGACCGATTTACCTATTAAATACTTATTAAACACCAATGCATTCGGTGACCATGTTTTTGGTAATTATGTTTTTCCAGAAGATACTCAGATTGTCGCGCATCAAAGCACACTAGATTCGCTCAGCATGTCCAGCGTTGAGGGCATGTCACGAACTATGGCAAGAACAGTGGGTGGTGATCTGTCAGTTTTTGAAGGTGTAAAGCTGCGGGTCCCTGATGTTGGCTTTAACGATAGATGGAAAGTTGATCTAGGAGATAGAGTAGTAGAGATGTATTGGTTTGGGAGTGGAATGTCGCCTCATGACAGTGTGGTTTATGTCCCAGATTCAAAAATTGCCTGGACCGGGAATTTAATTTTTGGTGATGGGTCCATTCCCTGGGCACGCTCTGGTGGGCTGGAGGAATACCGCAAAACACTTGTTAGACTGGCTGAGACGGTTGAGCCTGTCACTATTGTTTCTGGTCACGGCAATATAGCCAGTGGCGATATAGTTACTAAATATATCGATTATTTGAACGAAACCATAAATATAGCCGAGGAATCTCTGGAGGCTAGGATAACAGCAAATGATCTGGTATCTGAGGCTCGAGTCCCTTTAGCTTATTCAATCCGTCCTGAACTGCAAAACCTGATGACAGGGTTTCACCGGTGGAACCTCAGAGCCGCCTATGAAGAAGCGTTAGACAAGAAGAAATGATGACCCTTATGACTTTATAAGTAAGATATAGCCAGCCCCTCGGCCTACTTTGGGCGAAACCGTTGAAAACAGCGGATGGAACAAGTTGTTAGGCGACTGGGTCGATGTAGGCACCCGCGGCTGCATATTCTTTGACGTATCGTGAAAATTTCTAGTCCGAACTCTATCCGCCTGGCGACCTCTCTTGCCCTGCCTGATGTAGTGGCCGCCTTGTCAGCGGTGATTACGGGTTGAAGCCCCCAAACTGCACTTCCATGCGGTGCGGGGGCTTTTTAGAACTTGGTGCAGGTTCCGGTATTCATGACTGCGACAGAATAGGATCCAAGTGTATGAATGAACCTGCCGTTACGCAGCAGGAACAGGTTACCGTCGTCTTTGGCACCAAACTCGTCTATCTCCGGATAACATGCTTCGCAATCAAGATCTGAGTTCGCCAACCTGCCTTTAAACGCTAACCTGTTTGCGTCTGCTTCATATTTGAAAGTAAATTTTTCCGCTTTATACCGTGTTACCTCATACGCATCGCCTGAATCAGTGGGTTCAAGCGCTACCTTGTGTTCTTCTACGCAATAGTAAACATACTCTTCCCCCCAACTCAGCGGGGCGAGGGCCATTAGAATTACTAAGCTTAGGTGTTTCATATCGCAAACATGCACCAAGGCGTTCATTGTCGCCAGCGCAGTTTTTGGGATTTAGAGACCGAATGGCACCCTGAAAAGGTTGGAA
>DORE01000164.1 GCA_003514305.1 Gammaproteobacteria bacterium
AAAGAGTCGACAGCGGCTTTAACATGATCCTCTTCTCCGACGGAAACACCACCTGTACTGACAATAACATCGGCCGCTTCTGCCGCGTTAGTCAGCATAGACTTGGTTGTCGCGTAATCGTCCCCAACCACTCCCATCTCAACGACCTCTGCGCAAAGATTATTCAACAAAGCATGAAGCGTGAAGTTATTTGAATTATAGATTTGACCAGGCTTTAAGGGTCTTCCAGGCAGCACCAATTCATTACCCGTGATGAGCAAGGCGACTCGGAGTCGCCTTCGCACAGTTATTTGCGTCAGACCAACGGATGCCAGCATACCTATATCTTGCGGCCGCAATCTGCTGCCCTGCTCAAACAATAGCTGACCGATTTCGATATCCTCTCCCGCAACCCGAACATTTTCGCCGGGCGCAGCAAACTGCAGGATTTTAGCCCCCTCGCTCGACAACTCGACATTCTCCTGCATCACAACCGCATCAGCACCTAACGGCATAGGGGCGCCAGTAAAAATTCTTGCAACAGAACCGTCTTCCAGCTCATGGCCGACTTCACCAGCAGCGATTCGCTGACTGACCGAAAAAATCCTCTCCTTTTTGAACTCAGCAGAACGAACCGCATAACCGTCCATAGCGCTGTTGGCATGAGGCGGCACATTTACATTGGCAAGCACATCCGTTCCCACGATTCTGCCAACAGCGAGGCGCAATGGAATCTCTTCTGTCTCCGCCATACAAGGGAGCGAAGCCAGTAGTTCCGTGACAGCTTCAGCTATAGGCGTCAGCTTGCGTGCTGCTGGTTGTGGCTTCATGGGTTAACCTCGGAACAAGTCTTCGGTGTTCCTGTTGGCGTGGAAATTAGATTGCGATATTCAGGCAGCGTGAGCTCCGGCCTTGCTATCGACACTACTCTTTGCATAGCCTACCTTGGGCACATACAACCTTTTGACAACTTCCTGCAGTTTTCCCAGCCAGGATTTCTGCTTGATGCCAAAAGTATCAAAAATTTTCTTGCTCGAGAGAGTCGAGTTGAGAATTTCAGGTGCTCTTGACTCTCGCTCGATAAATTGGAGCGTATCCAGCAACTCATAGATCGACTCATCAAAGTTCGCTGCATATTTCAGCACCAACTCCGCAATTTCGATTTCTTCCCTGGACTCCAGCCCGCTGTAGTGGTAAGTACCCCACACATTCGCGCCACAATCAATTTGCTGAGCAATAGCGACGATCGCTGAGGCGAGATCACCCGTGAAAGTTGGACTCAAGCGACGCTTGGTGACCTGAACAACGCCCTGATTTTTGATTGCAGTGCGAATCCAGGACTTGATTAGTCCGCGCTTCCACTTCCCAAACAACCACCCGGGTCGGATAATCAAATGCGAAGGATGCTGGCGAACGGCCTGTTCTCCTCTTAACGCCGATGCACCATAAATGCCTCGCGGATTGGTTTCATCATTTTCGTTATAGGCTAAACGTTTATCTCCCTCAAAAACGTAAGCTGTAGACAGGTGCAACATAGGAACACTCAAATCAGAACAGACCTCTGCAAGCGATGCGGGAAGCTCTGCGTTAACTTTCAAGCAGCGCTCACTTGCAGATTCTGCTCTCTTCAGGGCACTGTGGTTCCCAGAAATGAAATCAGTGAGGTTGATCATTTGCGAAGGACCGTAATCGGTAAGCATCTTCGCAATAGCGTTTCGATTATTCGGATCAAACAGCTTATCAGGTGGCGCCATAAAGCGAATCTTGCGTCTTCGCAAAATTTCGATGAGATCTTTCCCGGTTGGGCTGTTGGTACCGGCCAGAAACAGGCGCATCATCTGATCTAGGTTCCACTATATTCAATCGCTGACACGAGTTAACTTCATGCAAGCAAGAGTTCAAGTCAAGTCGCACGTCCATTCGCCGTGGCAACGGAAAGCGTATTTTTGAGGCCTGCTCCAACCAAGCTCTGCCTGGATCGCTCTGTCCAGATCGATTACGTTCCGTAAAACCCGACTCGCCGGTCTACTCACAACGCAGCGACGATCGCTGAGTGAGATTCAGAAGGGAATATCGTCGTCAAAGTTATCAAAATTTTGTGGAGGCGGCGCGGCCTGCTGCTGACTCGGCTGCGCGGCAGGCGTTGCAGCCACCTGGGAGCCACCGAAATCCTGAGATATCCCGCCGCGAGTATCGAGCATTTGCATCTCGCTGGCGACGACTTCGGTACTGTAGCGCTTCACACCATCCTGCTCCCAAGACCGGGTTTGGAGGCGCCCTTCAATGTAAAGCTTTGTTCCCTTCTTAACATACTGCTCAATTATCTCCGCAAGACGATTGAAAAAGACCACTCGATGCCACTCAGTCTTTTCCTGCTGCTCGCCGGTACTTTTGTCCTTCCAGGTTTCACTGGTTGCCAGTGAGACATTGGCCACCGCATTGCCATTGGGCATGTACCTCACCTCAGGATCATTACCCAAATTTCCTACCAGAATAACTTTATTCACACCGCGACTTGCCACTGTGTTCTCCCTCGCTGCGCTTTGCGTTGTTTAGACGAACATCTTATACCATCGATCTGATTAAGTGGAAATTTATACCGCAATTCGTTGGGTCGGCGAAACATCCAGACATGTCGGACACAATCTGAACAATTGGAATCCATCTCTTCCTCACTCTCGTATTGAGAGTCTCCGACTACAACTAGCTCAACTCTGCTCGCGGCGAATCAATGGACAAAATCGTAGTTAAGGGGGCTCGCACCCACAATCTCAAGAACATTGATATAACCATACCGCGCGACAAACTTGTGGTCATTACGGGCCTGTCTGGCTCCGGAAAATCATCGCTAGCTTTCGACACTCTTTACGCCGAGGGTCAGCGCCGCTATGTCGAGTCTCTTTCGACATACGCTAGACAGTTCCTTTCTATGATGGAAAAGCCAGATATTGACCATATTGAAGGCCTCTCTCCGGCAATTTCAATTGAGCAGAAATCCACATCACATAACCCCCGATCAACCGTCGGCACGATCACCGAAATCTACGATTACCTCCGCCTAATGTTTGCACGCGTGGGAGAACCGCATTGTCCAGAACATGGCATTAAGCTCGAAGCGCAAACCGTGAGCCAGATGGTAGATCAAGTCATGGCATTACCGGAGGGCTCACGGGTTATGGTGTTAGCTCCAATTATTCGCGAACGCAAGGGTGAGCATGTACACGTGTTCAAAGAGCTGCGCACCAGTGGCTTCATCCGAGCCCGAGTTGATGGCCTCGTTTGTGAGATTGACTATCCACCAGAACTGGAGAAGAACAAGAAGCACTCAATCGATGTCGTAGTGGACAGATTGAAGATAAAGCCCGGATTAGAACAACGACTGGCAGAGAGCTTCGAAACCGCGATCCAGTTAGCTGAAGGTCTAGCTAACGTAGCACACATTGACGATAGCAATCAGGAGGAGATGGTTTTCTCTGCGCTGTTCGCATGTCCCAAGTGCGGCCACAGTATTTCCGAACTCGAGCCCAGGTTGTTCTCATTTAACAACCCAGCAGGTGCCTGCGCCACGTGCGATGGTCTTGGCCTCAAACAGTTTTTTGATGAGCAGCGCATCATTATTGATGAGAGTTTAGCACTGGCAGAGGGTGCTATTCGGGGCTGGGACAGACGGAACGTCTGGTACTTCCAGATGCTCTCCTCCGTGGCTGACCACTATGGCTTTGCGGTGGACACCCCATTCAATGAGTTGCCGAAAAAAATACAGAAAATCATCCTCTATGGAAGCGGTAAAGAAGTAATTAAGTTCAGCTACGTCAATGACCGTGGCAACACCTACGCACGGAGTTGGCCGTTCGAGGGTATTCTTCCCAATATGGAACGGCGATTCCGAGAGACGGAGTCATCTATGGTGCGCGAGGAACTGGCCAAATACATGAGCTCCCAGCCCTGTCCTGAATGCAACGGCACTCGGCTGCGCAGAGATGCCCGCCACGTGCTCATTGAGGGCGCGAACCTGCCGAGCATCACGGAGATGACAGTCGCTCGAGCTGCTAATTATTTCGACACGCTGAAGTTGGCGGGCAAGCAGGCAAAAATTGCCGAAAAAGTGCTTAAAGAACTTCAAGATAGGCTGAAGTTTCTGGTCGACGTCGGTTTGAACTATCTGACCCTCAGCCGCAGCGCAGATACACTCTCCGGAGGTGAGGCACAACGAATCCGTCTGGCCAGCCAGATCGGAGCGGGGCTTGTCGGGGTAATGTACATCCTAGACGAACCTTCTATCGGTCTGCATCAGCGCGACAATACCCGACTACTCAACACATTGTTTCATCTGCGCGATCTTGGCAATACAGTCATCGTTGTAGAGCATGATGAAGAAGCCATTACGAGCGCTGATCACATTATCGATATCGGACCTGGGGCAGGCGTTCACGGCGGCGAAATAGTGGCAGAGGGCTCACTGAGTGCGATCAAGAAATCGGCGGCTTCGTTAACCGGAAAATACCTGTCCCGCAAGGAAACTATTGCAATCCCAACTCGACGCAATGAACGTGACGAAAAAAGAATCTTGACCTTATCTGGAGCCACGGGTAACAACCTTCAGGGCGTGGATCTCTGCCTACCGATAGGCCTGTTTACCTGTATTACTGGTGTGTCGGGCTCGGGTAAATCCACATTGATCAACAACACCCTTTACCCAATTACGGCTACCAAACTGAACAAGGCCTCTACGCTGAACCCAGCACCCTATGAAGGTATTGAAGGCCTACAGCATTTGGACAAAGTAGTGGACATTGACCAAAGCCCCATAGGGCGCACACCGCGATCTAATCCGGCCACCTACACTGGCATATTTACGCCAGTGCGAGAACTGTTTGCTGGCACACAGGAAGCACGCAGCCGCGGTTACAAGCCCGGCCGGTTTTCTTTCAATGTAAAAGGCGGTCGCTGCGAAGCCTGTCAGGGTGACGGTGTGGTCAAGGTTGAGATGCATTTCCTACCCGATGTATACGTCACCTGCGATGTTTGTCGGAGCAAGCGTTACAACAGAGAAACTCTTGAAGTTACCTACAAAGGCAAGAACATCAATGAGGTTCTCGAGATGACCATCGAAGACGCCCGCGAATTCTTCGATGCAGTACCAGCCATTGCGCGCAAACTGCAGACTCTCATTGACGTCGGACTGTCCTACATCTGCCTTGGGCAAGCCGCCACAACTTTGTCGGGCGGGGAGGCCCAGCGCGTCAAACTGTCCAGAGAACTTAGCAAACGCGATACCGGCAAAACCCTCTATATCCTTGATGAACCGACTACCGGACTGCATTTCCATGACATTAAACAGTTGCTGGCGGTGCTGCACCACCTGAGAGATCAGGGCAATACCATCGTCGTAATTGAGCACAATCTCGATGTGATCAAAACTGCTGACTGGCTGGTAGATCTGGGTCCGGAGGGGGGAAGCGGAGGCGGCCAGATCATTGCTGAAGGCACCCCGGAACAAGTAGCCCGTAAACGAAGCTCATATACAGGCACGTTTCTCAAAAAAATGCTTTAGAAGATCCGGTTCGAGCTAAACTGTTAACACGGCGAAACGAAAAGGTGAATGGAAAAAGTCCGATGCTCATTTGAGCATCAGGCCGCTTGTCATCTCGTTTAGTCCTTATCAGACAGCACCGCATAGCTCCAGCCCATAGTTGGACTCAGAATGCTTTAAAAACCGGATACTCAACTGACGCTGATACACTGAGGGCTCCCTCAAGAAAGGCATCAAACATATTCCAGTAGGCCAACCCATCGTCAGACTCAGGCTCCAGTAAATAAAAAGTCAGGTTAGCGAGCGGATTATCCATTTGGACTACGTAATCGCCGCTCGAAAATGTCTTCGTTACTTCCATAAACTCGCCGCTCAAAAGACTGTTAGTGTGGCCGTTCTGCACCGTATTCCGCTTGCCTATGTCGCGCACCACAAACTGCTGACCTTTAAACATCGCATTTGCCTCTAGCGTTTCAACCAAGATACCGTGCGCCTGAAGCTTCGCAGCTAGGTCGGCAAAGTCCGAACTGAAGATGTAGGCGCTCGGCACCCTCGCAGTTTGTCTGGCCTCAAATTGGTTGTAGTTAAGAACCCCTTTGATGGAAACCAATTCTGCACTGCGCACAAAATCAGTCGACCCGTCTGGCTTTGAAAAAGGAATGTAACGATAGGTAAGCAGATCCAGTGGCTCTTGCCGCGGCACCATCACAAACTTTACACCATTTTGCTGACCAATAGCGGTCCTTGCGACTTTTCGGTCCGCCTCAAGATTGATCTGTCTAATTTCTGAGCCACGCTGATGGGTATATTCGAGAATCTCCTCAATAAAAACGTTCGCCGCATGAATCCGTTTGTAGAATCGATCATGCGAAAATGTTTCACTAAGAATCGCCATGCGATTACGCAGTCCCATATAATTGGTGATATATCGTGGCGCGTGATGGTACGTACGCAATTCAGTGGGCGGCCAACCGCGGTAGTCGTAGCCACCATACCAGTCAAAGTCGAGGTTGAATTTCTCTTTCACGCTCAGCTTGAGTGAAGGCAGCATAACCTCACTGATATAGGTTGACGTACTGGCGTCTCCCGCCGTCGCGTAGGATGGTGCATAAGTCAGAGAGTTCCCGTGCCAAGTCCCATTAGTTGTATGCAGATCAACCAGCAGGTCCGGATCCCAGCGCTGAATCACATTTCTGAAGAGTGCCTCCGTTTCATCTGCCTCAACAATCATCCCGTCCCTGTTGAGATCGTATCCATGCGCCGTTCGCACACCGGTAATCGCCGGACTAAGCTCCTGATTTGGGCGTGAGTTCTCCCTCATGGCGTCATTGCCATCGGCATTGTAAATTGGCACAAAGATCAGGATCTGGTTGTCTAGGAGGTGCTGCTTGTCTCCGAACAGAATATCGCGCATCGCGATCAGCGAAGCTTCCTTGCCCTCTACTTCGCCACCATGAATGTTTGCCTGAATATAAATCACTGGCTTACCGCTGGCTTCAGCCTGCGCCGGGGAAGACACTGCCGGGTTCGCAAGAACAACAATTGGTACGTCACGCCCTTCCTGAGTAACAAGCAAGGTTTCGCGAAACATCAGTTCTGTCTGGCTATCCAGAGCATCCAGCACCTCAATGACCTCCCCGAAAGTTGAAGTGCGTTCGTAATTACTGCGCTCAGCTACAGTCATCATCTTTTCTGCAAAAAGTGGGGGTTGCGCCTCCGCTGAGTTCGAACTCAAAACAGAGCAGACAGCGAGCACGGCAATTCCGAGATTATTTTGTTTATTATCAAACAGGTTCACAGGCTCTTTGTCTCCTTGAATATTCCGATAAAAAAGTCTATCCGTTGCCGCCGCAAGGAGATTATAGTTTTTTAGAAACCAAAAATACTTTGAATATGCACTGTAATCGCGTGAACTCATTACAGAGAAAACCAAAGATAAGCAGAGCTTCCGATTGGTCAATTCAAGTTTAAGATTGTGACAGTGTGCAATATTTTCGACCATACCCCTAACAAGCTCCAACGACACGTTGTTCTTAGCTTCTATGATTCGCGGCCGTGTTGCTTTTATCGTTGAAAGAGCTTAGCCTTCCGCGAAGTGCGATTTTCAGAAATGACCTGCGAAATCAGCAAACCAGATCACAATGTCGCATTTGCGATCTTCAACCCACAAACGAAGCAATAACAGTGAATTCTAAATTAACACTCAGACGTTTCACCAAGTGGCATTTTCAGAAATGAATACCCCCATTTCCTCATTGTGCTTGCGTGGTTTCCTCTCCGACACAAAAAAATATACCTCCATTGACCTTTTACTCTAACGCGACTGGAGTGCGAGTTCCGGTCTCCGACGAACAGCACAAACATCTAATACGCTGGCGGCTGTCAACCTTCTGGGTTTGCCTAATAGGTTATGTGGGATACTACTTATGCCGTGGAAATCTGTCGGCAGCATTTCCTCTTCTTGAGCAAGAATTCGGATATTCCAACACCCAATTGGGTCTGATTGCGTCACTCTCTGAGATAGCCTATGCAACTGGTAAATTCATAAACGGTCCTTTAGCTGACAAGGTGGGGGGGCGGCGCATTTTTTTGATTGGAATGGCAGGGGCAATTTTTTGGAATTTTATTTTCGCACTATCTTCCAGCCTGACCGCTTTTATTATCGTGTGGTGCATGTGCCGCTATTTCTTATCAATGGGCTGGGGGGGGCTTACAAAGACTATAGGCAATTGGTATCCACCAGAACGAAATGGCACCATCATGGGTCTCATAAGTATTAACTTTCAGTTTGGAGGCGTAGCTGCCACATTATTTGCCGCTTTCTTGGTATACAGAGATGTTCCGTGGCAAGGATTATTTATATATCCAGCTTTGGTGCTAACAGCAATATTACTGTGGTCAACTATATTCTCAAAAAGTAGCCCAAAGGACGTTGTGTCAGATGCCACCCTCTCAAAAGGCAAGGACGAAAAGGCGCAAATTGCGGATTATGGAGATGAGAGTGATCCTAGTATTAAGGTTATTCTCGGTTCATTGCTTGGCTTACCAGTCTACAGACAACTCCTAGTCTTCAGTTTCCTCACAACCATGCTGCGCTCAGTCTTTTTTTTCTGGACCCCCATGTTTCTCGTTGACATAGGCCTCAACGTTTTGGACTCAATACTACAATCAGCGATTTTTTCATTCCTTGGGGTACTTGGTACAGTTTTGATCGGCTGGTACACAGACCACTACGCACGAAATGGAGATCGGGCAAGGACTATGTGGCTCATGCTGGCTTGCCTCGTCGCCAGCCTAGCTAGCATCGCCTTTTTGAGCAGCTCAGAGACACCCAACTACAACTTAATTATATTTTTCATTGGTTCCAGCGGATTCTTCCTGCTCGGCCCATACTCAATGAGCAGCGGATGCTTGACTCTTGATATAGCGGGTGCAAAGGGGGCAGGCTCCTGCACAGGAATCATTGATGGACTGGGCTATATCGGCGGCGCTATAGCTGCATTCAGTGCCGGCTATCTTTCTGATGTTCTGGGGTGGTCGCAGGTATTCGTGCTTCTAGCTGGTCTCGCGGCGATGTCTACATACAGTGCAGTTGTAATGAGCAAAGAGTTTCAGAGAATAAATCTGTCAAATAAAACGCCTGCTGGCTTCGGATAGGAAGCAAACAGGAAATTCCATTTATTGCAAAAATAGCTTGACTAGCGCTCCTAGTAATTGAAAGCAACCTTAATCCATTCGCACCGGGTGCGGTCTTCCGCGATTCTGGTTGCCTGAAACAGCAGAGAAGTTAAATTGCAAAGCAACCATCCGCCAACTGAAAAAAAGTTAAATACTTGGGGCCCTGGAGAAAGAAGCGTTAAAGCTCTCGCAGCTCAGAGGCTACACATCTAACGGCGGGTACGGCGAAAACGCTGCTTTGAAAAAGAGCCTACTTCAAACACTGCACCTTCCACAGGCTCAAATCTGACCGCCGCTGGCATGTCAATGGAGGCCTTCCAATCCATTTTGGTCTTATTAAAAGATCTAGTAACTATGTTCAGCGTCCCTCGAGCGCATTTTTTCGCATGAAAACTAGTCATCGTCTCTCCAAAAGCCAGTAGATTCGGGGCTTGTAGCGCGGCTGATTAGCTTCGACACAAAAAATTGCGAAAACGGCTGCATTCGCTCGCAATACCAGTAAACTAAACCCTTTATATTGTGCGATCGTAGTTCTACTTAACCCCGGGCCGACAAGCTAGGGCAGAGGGCAAATTCGACGAGCACTCAACAAACAAGCTTCCATTTTAAAGGTAATTAAACGTGACCAGACTTATCATTCCTGCTCTATCTTGTACGCTACTGCTTGGCTCAGCCGGAGTGCTTGCCGGCGAACGAGTTGGCGACTTCGCGTTGATCGACAATCTCGGTACTCAGCATCATATGTCTTGGTATGACGATCATCAGGCCGTGGTTATAGCACCGCAAGCTAACGGTGAAACAGATACCGCTACTCTGGAAGGTCTCACGAGACTGAAACAGAAGTATCAAGGCCAAGGCGTAGCGTTTTTTATGATAAACCCCGGCCTCCAGACAGATCGCGAAGCCGTGACAGCTGATGTCGCTGCGACAGGTATCGATTTACCAGTTTTGATGGATGACACGCATCTAGTGACAGAGATGTTGGGCATAGAACGCCTAGACGAGGCGGTGGTCTACGATCCTACTTCGTTTGAAATCAGCTATCGCGGCCCTGTCGGCGGCTCTGTCGAAGCGGCGATAGACAAGCTATTGGCAGGCGAGAACGCGGACTTGGTCTCTGCAGTAGGTTCTGCTGCATTTATAGATAGCAACATCGCTGACCACACGAACCTGTCTTACACGAAAGACATTGCGCCCATCATTGCAAGCAACTGCGCTACATGCCATCGTGACGGCGGGGTAGCACCCTTCGCAATGGACAGCAGCCTGGCAGTGCAGGGCTGGTCACCAATGATTCGAGAAGTAATCATGACCAAGCGCATGCCACCCGGCCAGATTGATAACAAGGTTGGCCATCGGATTAAGAACGCGATGAACCTAAGCGACAACGAAATGCAAATGCTAGTTCGATGGGTGGGTGCCGGCTCACCGGTTGATCTTCTCGATGACGTCGACCCACTAACCCAGTTGGTTTGGCCAGATACTAAATGGACTCTCGCCAAAGATTTGGGTGAGCCAGATTTAATCGTCAAAGTTCCTCCTCAAGCGATACCGGCGACTGGAGTAATCGACTACCGGGACATAGTCCTTGATCTAGGCCTCGAGGAAGATCAATGGGTGAGGGCCAGTGAAGTTGCGCCAGACAAGACCGAGGTTCTTCACCACATAATTACGACAGTAGTACCCCCCGGAGGCAGACCAGATCCAATGCAAGCTTTCACGGCCGCGCTTGACGACCTGCCTGAAGACCGAGCCGCCGCAATCCGTGGCGAGATTTTTACAGCGGTGGCTTCAGGTAAGCAACCACCGATTGGAAAAATCTTCCGTGAAAACCCTGACCTCGGAATAGGACAGATTCTCGGCGGCGATGACGATTTGCCGCAATTTGGAGGCTACGCCCCCGGGAACGCTGTATCGCTTGCCCCAGAGGGGGTTGGCGGACTCCTGAAGGCTGGAACTTCTCTTAGCCTACAGATGCACTATACGACGTCGGGACGGGAAGTCACCGATGAAACAGAAATCGGAATCTACTTCTATCCCGAGGGCGAAGTTCCGACAGAAAAGATGACTGGTGGCGTTGGCAACGAGTTTGACATTGCAATACCAGCGTTCTCCAAAGACCACGAGATGGAGGTGGTTACGTACATCAAAAACGAATCTGACTTATACAGTCTTATGCCCCATATGCACTTTCGAGGTAAGAGAATGCGATTCGTTGCCGAGTATCCTGACGGTAACGAGGAACTTCTGCTCTCGGTCCCTGACTATGACTTTAATTGGCAACTGGTACACGAGCTTGAGGAGCCTATAAGGGTTCCTGCAGGAACTAGAATACGTGCAATCGGAGCGTTCGACAATTCGGCTCAAAACAGGGCTAATCCGGACCCAAGTATAGACCTGAAATGGGGTGAACAGAGTTTTGAGGAGATGTTCATGGGATTTTACGCCTGGAAGGAAGCCAACCAGGGAGGCGATGACTAGCGACAAGTCTTGAGATTTGACGCAAAGGGCAAGTCGAAGACTTGCCCTTTTTTTACGCTTTTGGTCACCAATAGCAAACTCACAGATGCTCTCTACCCCTTTGAAGACCGGGCGTAGTTTAAAACTATCGCGACGCAACTAGACCGAAATCAATGAGCAATAAAGGCAAGTAGATTACTGGCCTTTACCGTATCTGGTCGACATTGCCTTATGATGGACGAAGCACCCTAGACCACACTCACGCAAGATTTATCCGCAAGGCTTCTTGTTATTATTACCAAGGTAAGCGCGGTCCTTACTCACTGGCTGATGGCCGCCCAAAATCGAATAGTCAGCCTAGGAATTTAAGACCTGATTGTTAAGAGAGCGTTCCTCCACTAATTCGATAACATAGCCACTGGAGTCGAGAAGATAGATTGAGTCGATGAAACCGTGATCTGAAACTCCCCGGTTTTCAATATCTGCAGCCTCGCCCTTGAGCTAACGTCTTACAGAAAATTGAAACTGACTTCAATCGCGACATGCCTATCAAAATCTCGCGGAGTCTTAAAGTCATAAATCGTTCCCGACTTTTCGCGAACAGTGAAGAATTAACCATCCGATAAAACTATGCAGTGATTCATAGCCCCGTTCGGCCTGTGTCGGGAAGGTGTCAAATGCCTGCGCGAAAGGTAGACAAAGAAAACCTTCTTAAGACATTCGCGCTTCTATGGCGTCCTGAAGGGTCTGTGTTGTGATGCGAGCCTTCTATCAACTTTCCAACAGCTGGTCGATTTACTGCCGTGGAGGAGGTGGCGTCCAGTCGCAAGTCTCACAATTGGGGTCTCTATCGTTTTCCACCATGACCTCAAAAATAAAATCGCGCCATACTTCATTGGGCTGCCACACGGTATTCATATCAGCTTTAGCCTCAGCAATTGGAACGCTTTCGAACAGAACGCGGTACAGAAAGCTGAAAGCCGTTGCCCTAGCATTCACTTGGCAATGCAATAGCGTCTTTTTATCGGTATTGCGCTGCATTGAGTCTGCGAACGCATAAAAATCATCTGGCAGCGGATTGGAGAAATCCACCGGCACCTGCATGTACTCCATCCCCAAGCGTTTAACGATCTGATCTTCATCTGGCAAGGCATTCTGATTGTTAGTAAATGCGATGTACACAACCCGCTCGAACCCTTCATCTGCAACGGCCTGCAACTGTGCCTCGGTGGGTTGTCCAGCGCTGGCGAAAAACTCATTGTACTGACGGAAGTTAGTGATCTCTTGCAGGGCAGAAGGCGCCTCTTCCACGGCCAGTCCAAGTTGCCCAGTTAACGTGAGCACAAAGGCGCCCAGTGTGCGTGCTTTCATGGATTCTCCTAGTGTTAGGCATTTTTGATTCCCCCACTATAGCAAACACACGATCGAGATACCGCATTTCACTGCCAGTCTCGCGCGATTTAAGACTGAGCATGATGCATTGTACAAGCTGAAAGCATGAAAGATGGGGTTCTAACCCAGTGGATCCACTACCACAGCTTTGGTAAAGACAAGGTAAATATCCTTGGGAGCCATACACGCCCGATCCTGTTGGCCCTTTCCATTGCGTTTATAGTGTGGGAAAGCTGCCAACGGCTGTTGAATCCGATAAACATTGCTTTTAATCAGGCAATCGTTGTCGCCGAGATAGGGTCACTCATAAGTCAAAATTAACTATAAGTTTTTCGCATATCGTCGGGTTGGACCGGTCTATATTTCGCGTTCTCCGTTTCTTGCCCAGCGCTCCTCAGCAGCCTAACTACTTATACAAGCAACAAAATCTAGAACATAAGGCCATCGCGCGTCTTGCTATCGAAGCCCATGAATAAAAAAACGAGCATTTCGGTAAGACCAATAGGCCCTTTCCAAAGAGCGATGTGATAATTCGGCACGACTAACGTCAAACAGAACACTGTCAGATGATTCCATCTGTAGTAGGAGCTATTCCCGTATACAGCCACAAACTTGGTTTAAGTATAGCTACGGAGTCAACGAAACGATCCTACAGACCGATCAATTCGCCGGATTCAACTGTAGCGTTTCAAACAGCACGGTTTCTATCTTGGCCCTCGAGTAGAACGCTGGGAATGCCTGGTCTTTAGCCCACAGTTCAAACAGATTGGCATACAGTGGACTATCAGGGTCTCCTGACTGCCCGGGCGCATTCATCCCAAGGGTATTATCCCAATCGCGTGTGTCAACGAATATTCTGAAGGAAGCGCCAGTGGTCTGATTATCACCACTGCCGGTGTTGCCCAGAGTAAAACTGTTACCCCCCCTGGGAGCCGGCCCGATATCGAGCTGGGCCCTTAAATCTTCGCTGACTGCCGGGCTAAGCGGGTGACGAATTAGCACATGCTTGTAGTCAGCCTGACCATAGATCCAGTCCTCCACGCTCGGGCCCAGCTTTTCTCGTAAATTTTCGACGCCCTCAGAAAGGGTGCGCAGCAAAAATGCATCCCGCCCAGCTAGCGGATCGCGCCCAAAATCTCCATCCGGTGCCAGTAATATATCAATGGTTTTTTTCATGCCAACAGTGAGAAAGTCCTGTGCTTCAGCGGGGACTTTCAACTCATTTATGTTGTCAAGCAGCTGGCGCTCAAAAGCCACATAAATACCCGCGGTCACGGAATCACGATCGAGCACAAAATCCCAGTCGAGCAACATGCGACGGGCCTGTTCAACCTGCGGATCAGCAGCACGCAGCTCCTTAAAAAAGGGCACCAGACTGCGCGCAGGGATTGACAGATAGTCATGCTGGAGGGTCATCATATCGGACATATTAAATTTGCGCCCAGACGCCAACACCTCGCTACCACGGGCCCAGCGATAAGGGTCAGTCCAGGTATACCCGATGGCATCAAGAAACTCGAAATCTGGCGGCGTGTAGTTGCTGTTTGAAGTTTCAATGAAGCCACGCTCGGGATTTAAATCATTTGGTTTCGCTCTGATAGGCAAATAACCGTCCCACTCATAGCGGCCATCCCCGGGCACCGGGACCATACCGCTGAAATTGCGTCGAATTGGCGCAATGCCGACTGCCTGCCATCCGATGTTTCGCTTACGATCTGCCCAAATCATGTTCTCGCCAGGAATGTTGCTGTAATTAGAAGCATCACGAAATTCCTCCCAAGTCCGGGCCTGGTCCATCCTCAAAGAGGCCAGGTACGGCGCTCCACCAAATTCCATCCACGCTGGTTTCACCGCATAAGCGAGATTCTTTTCTGTGTCCTCAAATACCACTGGGCCGTGCCTCGTATATTTCAACCGGACAAGTGCAGGTTCTTGACCTCGAACAGGTATACTCTCCTCAATGATAGACATTGGTTCCCACATACCGTTGTGGCGATATTCATCAGGGTTATCAGGGTCAATGTCATAGACATATAGATCCTCGCCGTCCGTGTTGAACACCGTAAGGCCCCAGGCTCCAAATTCATTATGGCCGATAGAGATCCCCGGTATCGTAGGTTCACCACCGCCAATCACGTTCCATCCCGGTCCGACCAGATGCGCCCAATACCGCAGGGATGGAGACGATTGTGCCCGGTGCGGATCATTAATCATCATCGGCCAGCCATCCTGTGTCAGGTCACCGCTTACAACCCAGTTGTTACTGCCAATATCATCAAGGTCGAAGCGCTTAACCAACTCTGATTCCAGTTCCAGCGTCGCAGCTAACTGTTCGAACGCCTTCGAATCGTTACGAGCAGACGCAACGGCAATATCTGATGGCTCAAAGCGTATGTTCCGTCTGAAGGCGGTATACAGCCGGAGGATGTCATTCTGAAGCAGCGAATCACAGTCGATCATGGGGTCCAGGCTCAGATCAGGCTGGTGGGGGTGGAAGTATTGCAGCGCGCGCACTTGCTCCTCGCCAATTGCGCAAACGGCTCTGCCTATGTTCATTTCTAGGCCGATATTGCCCAGCAATCCTTGGTGTCGAGAAATAACGACCTCTTCTGTCCAATGCTTTGGCTCTATACCCAGCAATTTGAACGGCAAGGGAAGGTCCTCAGGATCTTGCATGACCTGATCGATGAGGGCGTTCACTCCTTGGACAAAAGCGCCAATGATGTCTGAACCATTGGGGTGGTAGTGCAGCAACTCTTCTCTCATCGCGCCACGAAATTTGAACAGCCGAGCACCATGGTCCCGTTCAATCGCCTTGGGCCCAAGAATTTCTGCCGTAGTCCCGGTTGCCCTTGCCCGCCAAATTTCAAATTGGAACAGGCGATCACGTGCTGCGCTGTACCCTTGTGCAAAGAACAGGTCGTGCTCAGTCTCAGCGTAGATATGAGATATCCCCCAATGATCCTTGAGAATTTCCACGGGCTGCTGCAAACCCTCAACCTCTAGTATCTGCCGCGTTTGAGCTGAAACGGGGAATGAACTGATAAGCAGCAACATCAAGAAACAAATCGAACGCGGAGCCCTTCGGAACATCATGATTATCCTCTATTGGTTAGGGCTGGATCAGTTTGCTGATCTGCCAAATTTTTCAATAAGTCCAGTGCTTCAGTAGCTTTTTCACTAGGCACAAAAATATGATCGTGATAGTGCGCAGCGATGATGTTGGCCGGTATCGCATGAGCGGCCAGTCTGGCGGACACAGCAGCTGTCAGACCGATGGCATCGAGGCTAGAATGCACGCTTAGGGTGATGCCTTTGAACACTCCATGGTAGACCAAATCTTCTGCATCAGCGTGCTGCTGGGGAATGAGGATACTGAGTCCCTCCGATTCGGCGAATGTTGCAAGCGGATTCAGCCTAGACAGACTCTTCCGCGCGGGCTTTGTGACCGTACAGAAAACGTAATCCCCTTCAAGTAGCTTCGGGTCCATGGCGATGAGTAATTCATCGAGGTCAGTTTCGCCTGACAACATATACCCTCCCTATTATCTGAACGCAGACACTGCCGCCAATTTGCGAGCGCCGGCAACCAACCGTTTATCACATTCGTCGTTGCCCTATTTAAGCCCAGCGGTAATGTTCTGTCCTCTCTATTTTGTCGCGGCTTTACAGACCATATTATCTGTTGTAAACCAGAGCATTCATAGCTCCATCATCAGCTGTTAAGCGCAAATACTGTTATTCTCCCTGCGGTAGCTGCATACGTTTACTGGGCCACTTAGTCCGTGCCAATAAACTGGCGCATCACAGTTAGCACCTCATCAGGCTTGAACAGGTGCCCGCCCTGATCCGCAAATCTTTTCAACGCTGAATCATCTGGAAAACTGAAATATTCGCCGCTTCCATGCTGCGCACGGCATTCGAGAGTTTTGCCTTTGTCCAATACCTCGACCGCTTCAAGTATACGAGCGCACCCAAGGTCATAGAGTGACAGGACATGCCATAAATACGACCGCCCGTTCTGGACTGGAAGGCGTGTAGTCGCAACGATACGGCCCGTGTCTATCGAACTGTCCTCGATAAAATGCAGGGTCGTCCCGATTTCAGACTCCTTGTTCAACAATGCCCAGAATGTAGCCATGACCCCTCTATAGCAAGGCAATAAACCGGAATGCAGGTTCAGCACCCCATGCTTAGGAAGCGCAATGGCCAACTCATGAAGAATCACACCGTAGCGTATAGACAGCACTAAATCGGGTTTTGATTCAGCGTAACGCTCATGCCCGGCAGCATCGTTAATCGCGGTCAGCGTACTAACACCCCCGAAGATCCGCTCTCCTAATTGCTCAAAGCTAAGGAGTGTTTGACAGCTGCGCGAGGGAGCCATGACGCTGGGATCCAGAAAAGGCGCGATCAAACTATTCAAAATATCCTGCTCCACAAATTGCAGATGCTGAAGAGGGGCGGACAGCGGTTTACTGCCAACTCGTGCGGAAAGAAAAACTGTCACTTGATGGTCAGCCAGTCCGGGGATCAACCGATTCAGTGCGAAACAACTTGCAAGGTCTCGATTCGTGAGAATGGTAATGTTCATCTAGGATTACTTCCACAATAAGGTGTGAGGATAGAGCCGCGCCCTGTGATTCTTGACTAACCAATCAGCCTAAATTGATAAAACTTAATCGTAGTGATTCAGTCCTCATCGCAAACAGTCAAACTTGACATTAAAAGCCGCCCTGGCAGCGCTATCGCCCTATTACAGATCATGTTGAATCAAGCTATGAGTGGTTTCTCCGATCGAAACGAACTCCAGTTTCTGATTTATGCAAGCGGGCCACTCTTCGGAGAGGTGACTGACGAAAATCAGCCGCGTGCGAGTCTGGCTTGCAATCAGGTCAAGAATTCCGAGAATCAACTGCCTATGGTAATCGTCCAGACCCACACACGGCTCGTC
>DORE01000032.1 GCA_003514305.1 Gammaproteobacteria bacterium
AAAATAGGATCATCCAGCTGGCATTCCTGTGCCTTAGTCTCCTGCAGACAAACTATATCCGCGTTCGCATTAGCGAGCCAATCGAAAAAGCCCTTTCTCGCTGCCGCTCGCACGCCATTGCAATTGAATGTGATTACTCTCATCAGTGCGCTGCAGCTTTCTCCAATCAGGCAACCCAGCCTCTATTTTAACTCCCGTTCACTCCCAAGCAAGCCGGAAACGTCCTTCAGAAGTTGTTAGGAAATATTTCCTGGGAGGACTTGGGATTGCTGCAAAATAGTTACTTTAAGTAACTTTATTTATCCTAAAAATGGAAATTTGTTGCGATATGTCAGAAAAAAGCTGCTTTATCTCGAACTTTCCCGTGTCATAAAAGCGCTATGAAAAATTAAGTAGCATTTATAAATATCTGTTTATCATGATTTTTTAAAAATTAATTGTGGAGTAACCCAACACTTTCTGTATCAAGATAATAATGTGCAAATATTACACATTATTTGTTACTTTATGAGGCCTTATGTGTTACGATGCGCCCCGCATTGCATGGGTAGCGTGCGATGCAAACCCAATAAAATTTTGAAGGAGGAAATTATGAGTAGGATGCTTAAGGATGCACGATCTGTCGCAGAAGCAGCAGTAATAAGTTTGGCGATTGTGACTGCAGCGTTGGCCGTCCCAGCTGCAATTCTCTACGCCGCTGTCTAAAAAAGGCAACCCCAAGGAGGCGCCATGCGAGGCCTTACTAGTCAATGCAGCGACATCTGAACGCCGACTTGAGTCAACATGATTGAGCCGGCGTCGGCAGTTCAACCAAAATAAGGGAAAACCTCGCAGATTGCCTGTCCCAGCCCCTATTCACAGCCCGGGGAATCTCAACTAGTCAACCACTTCGTCCTCCCAGACAACCAGATACCGAGGCATCGGAATTAGCAGCAGCCCTCAGATCGGCTCTTACAACATTCTGCTCAATCAGTGATTAGCTTGTCTACGAAATTGCAGGGCCGGTGCGTACTGTCCAATTGGTATTGAATAATACTTTCCCATCCTGTTTGACAAGCCCCTGGGGATCCAGGTAGGCAGAATACAATCGTGCGGTTCGATATACCCGCAAATACGCGAGACTGAATCGTCGAAGTGCCGATTTCGTCAAAAGACAAATGACGAAACAATTCGCCAAATCCTTCAATCTGCTTCTCCAGCAGGGGCTGAATAGCTTTCTGGGTATTATCTCTTTCGGTGAAACCTGTGCCGCCCGTCATAATAATCCCCTTCACTAATGGGTCCGCGATCAGGCACGAGATCTCAGCACGCAATTGATAGATATCATCCTTCACGATTTGCTTGCTGTGAAGCACATGCCCCGCTTCTTCCAAGCAATCTATCAACAACCTACCTGAAGTATCTGAAGCCTCAGTTCGCGTATCAGAGACAGTAACAACTGCAAGCGGAAGGGCTATTTTCGAATCATTCACGTTATCCTCCCGTCATATTCATAAGCCGTATCGGCTGCGCATGATCTCTGTTATAGAAATAGTGACGCTCAGGCTTGATATCCATGGAAGCCACCAAGGCGTTCTTTAAATCACCAATATCCTTCGAAACATCGCGCAATATAGCTCTCAGATCAACCGAATGTTCATTGCCTAAGCAAAGCAGCAGCCTTCCCTCAACGGTAATACGAACACGATTGCAGTCTTCGCAAAAATTGTGAGTCACTGGCGAAATGAACCCGATGCGGCTACTAAAACCAGTGACTTGGGCATATCTGGAAGGACCAGCGGTGCGGGTTGAGCTGTCTAATAGCTGATATTTTTTCTCTATTTGTGCGCGAACCCAAGCATTACTGCATGTCGTGTCCTCTCGTGCGTGATCTGAAGCTTCACCCAGAGGCATTTCCTCGATGAATGCAATATCCAGGTTTCGATCTAACGCATAGTCTGTGAGTGCCAGCACTTCGTCTTCGTTGTAACCCTTCATCACAACCGAGTTAAGTCTGATGCGCTCAAAGCCATTAGCAATAGCCGAATCAATTCCGGCTAAAACTTTGTGGAGCTTGCCGACCCGAGAAATACGCTGAAACCGATCAGCTCTCAAGCTATCAATGCTGATGTTGATTCGGTTCACCCCAGCTTCCTTCAAACGCGCAGCATAGGTAGTCAGCTGAGACCCATTGGTGGTAAGCAAAAGCTCCTGCAAACCAGGAAGAGCGCCCAACTTCTCAACAAGAGTCATCACATTGGTCCGCACGAGTGGTTCGCCGCCGGTGAGGCGGATTTTTTTTACGCCCAGCTCGGTAAATGCTTTTGCAACCTGATAAAGCTCTTCCAGCGACAAGATCTCTTTACGGGGCATAAACGTCATTTCTTCGGTCATGCAATAAACACAGCGAAAGTCACATCGGTCTGTAACCGACAGACGGATGTAGTCTACATGACGTCCAAATCTGTCGACCAATTTTGCTGGAAAAATGCTCTCATTCATAACAAGTACTATACCGCAGACAGGCGAAGCTGCGTAAGCCCAGAAAACAGTGAAAGTAAGTCACACATTGACCAGCATGATTTGCGCTGCCAGCAACAGCAAGATAGCGCCCATACCACGCTCAAACCACACACCGAAATGAAGGATTAGTCGGCGTACTTGTGTGCTTCCTAACAAACGTGATAAGAGCGCAAACCAAACAAAAGTGGCTGCAGACATGTAGAGTCCATAGTACAGCTGAACCCTCACCGGAGTCTCACTATTGATCACTCCGGCGAACAGCGCCAGAAAGAAAAGGGTTGCTTTAGGGTTCAGCCCATTTGTCAGGAATCCTAAGCAGAAGGCCTGTGTAAATGCAAAGGATCGTGTATCAGCGCTCTCTTCTTCCAGCAACTGTCGACCTGAAACCTTTATTGTCTGAATACCCAAAAAAGCTAAGTAAGACGCCGCCATATATTTCATGGCGGTTAGCAGCGTGTCCGACTGCGATAACAAAATGGACATCCCTAGCAGACAGTAGCTGACATGAACGAGTACCCCCGCACCCACGCCAAGACTTGTCGAGATGCCAGCTCGGGGCCCACCTGTCACACTTTGCTTCATGACAACGGCAAAATCAGGACCGGGGGAAGCCACCGCTATAAGGTGCGCGATGGCTATGACAATAAACTCTGACCAGTACATCTCAGCAGATCAGTCTACCAAACGTCAGGGCAGACGTTCAGATAGCTCTAATTCCAAAACCACCTCCGCATCAGAATCAAGCATTAGTGCTGCAGACTTAACTCTGTAATCGCCGGGCGCTGGCGTAGCCACCCCCCTGAAAGATGCCAGAGCGGTCACGTAAACCGACTCAGCTGAAGATAAGTTGTAAGGCCCGACGGCAGAGGTATTATCGAGTTGAAACGACGCCGGTAACGCGCTGACCGTTGTGTCTACTGCAGCTAGTGGTGGCAACCCATCTTGCTCTGCATTACGAACGGCCAAGAAGACGCGGAGGTCCGGATTAAGATCAGCCTCTGGGGAAAGACTGAGCGCGACATTAATTTGCGGGCCGCTTCTGCCCCCGTTACGCTCAGCAAGGATGTCCTGTGCAGCTGCAATTCTGAACCTCAGCTCTTCGGCAAAGTCTCCGTTTGGATTGGCCTGAATCATTAACCGCCAATAATCGATAGCATCCGAATAATCTTCCCTTTGTTCTGCCTCCGCTGCCAATAATTGCAATACCGACATCTCACTCGGATTAATTGCTCTGGCTTGATCTATCACGGCCTTAACCTGGGCGCCGAATTCAAACTCTGAATTAATGTACATGGCCATCGCTATTCGACCGAGCACCAATGCCTTTTCAGGCGTTTCATCGAGTAGATCCGCAGCTTTCTGGTAGGCAATCTGTGCTTCCTCAAACAATCCCACTGCAGCAAAATTTTCAGCGAGGAAATAAAAAGCCCAAGGCATGTCAGGGTTCGCTTGCGCCAGCTCGCCAAGCGCTATGATCAGTTCGCGGGTTTCAGCGCTGTCCCCCTGGTTATCGACCGTCCGCTGAAACAAATCCATAACCTGCACATCATCAATGTAACCCCACTGGTTGTATAGGCCGTAAGCGAAAACAGGCAATGCCAACACAAAAACCAAGGGCAACAGATAAGTCGACGTATTCAGTGATCTAAGAGCCTCGTAGCTATTACTTCTTAAATTAGGACGAGCATTTGCGGAAGATACGGCTTTCTCATTCAATTCGACATCAGCCAATAGGCCCATCTGCAGCTCAGACAGCAAGAGGTCAAACTGCTGTTGGTCCAGGCTACCGGCAGAGAACTCGGCCTCGAGCTCGCCGCTGCGCTCTTGGAAGAGCGCAATGTTGGCCTGCTTACGCAGTTCATCTGAGTCAACCGGCTGGGTTCTTACGCGAAACCAAATCGGGGCTAGAACAAACAGTACAGCCAGTAAAAAAAGTCCGACAGTGACTATCCAAAACACGTTTAAATCCTTGAACCGAGACGTTTAGCCTTGAGCCTTCAATAGCGCCTGCAATTTCTCACGCTGCGCGTCATCCAATTCCGACGCCTTTCGTTCCTTCTGTTGTGCCCTACGTGAAATCACAAACGCAGCAGCCCCGCCAATTACTAAAAAAATAAGCGGTCCAAACCACAGAAACAAGGTCTCCATGCGCAAGCGCGGCTTGTAGAAAATGAAGTCACCGTAACGCTCAAACATAAACTGCTCGATCTCTTCATTCGTCATGCCCTCCATGATCATGCGATGGATTTCTCGCCTCAGATCCTCCGCAACTCCGCCACTGGACCCCGTAAGGTTCGTGTTTTGACACATGGGACATCGCAATTCGTCAGACAACTGCCGGAATCTCTGTTGCTGCTCCTCAGTTTGGAATTCAAAGGTGTCGACCTGAGCATAAATCACAGGCAAGGAAGCAGAACAGGCCAAAAAAAGAAAAGCCCAGCGAGCCGCAGTCGAAAGCGAAAAAGAAGCCACCGCAAGGGACATCAGATGTCTTCCGCCCGCAGTTCAGCAATGGCGGGCAGAAATTCTTCAGCCCAAACTCTCTCATCCAAAACACTGACGTGCCGGTATCGGATCACACCTTCAGAATCGACTAGATAGGTCTCTGGAGCTCCGTAGACTCCGAGATCTATGCCAAACCTACCGTTGCTATCCTCAATACTGAATGCAAAAGGATTGCCATTAGTTTCAAGCCAGCTTCTAGCGAGCTCTGACTGGTCTTTGTAATTCACCCCGATAACCGGTATCTCACCTTCCTCAGACAGACGCATAAAAGTAGGGTGTTCCACGAGGCATGGCAGACAATAGCTTCCCCAGACGTTCAAAAGGAAAATCTGATCGGGTAGATTAGCGTTGGATATGGTATCTCCGTCCACGGTGGGAAGCTGAAACTCCGGCATGGGCTTGTCAATAAGCATTGACGGAAGCTCTTTGGGGTCGAGAAAAAGGCCTCGCCACAGCAGAAGTGCCAAAACTATGAAGCCTGAGACCGGCAAGAAAAAAGCTAACCTGCCCATATAAATTCTTTCTCAAAAACACTCATCTCTAATGTCCTGACTTTCCCTTCACTCATACGGCTATGAAGCCGCTTGCAATTCCGGTGCGGCTAGAGCATCAGAGCGCACGCCAGATTTCCCTGCTGCTTTCACTCGCAGCCGGCGGTAACGTTTGTCTGCAGAAGCTAGCGTGCCCCCAAGGGCCATGAGTATCGCACCGAGCCAGATCCAACGGACAAATGGTTTAACATACAACGTCATTGACCAGGCTCCGGCCCCTTTTTCCTCACCCAGTGTGACAAAAAGGTCACGGAGGAAGCCTGCGTCGATGGCCATCTCGGTCGACGGAGTTCCACTGGCAACGTAGAGACGGCGCTGAGGATACAACACCGTGAGCAACTCATCACCTTTGACTACAGTGAGCTCGGCCTCATCGCCAACATAATTCGGACCTTCAATACGTTCACTTCCTTTAAGCGTGAAAACATATCCACCGAGATTTACAGATTCACCGAGGCGAAGTAATACACTCCTTTCTTCAGAGAAGTAACTGGTGAGAGCAGCACCAATAAGCATTACAGCTATCCCAATGTGGGCCAACACCATGCCGTAATAACTCAAGCCTAAGGCTTTCAACCCATCAACTTTCGACCGCTTGTTAACGATTTTGTTGCCGATGTCCTTGCTAATGGCAAAGACAATCCAGCTGGCAAGAATCAGGGTGACTGTTGCCGCCAAGGAAAATTCTGCAAGCACAATCAAGGGGATTACTAATCCGATCACCAAGCTGGCGAACAGAACTTTGCTTAGCTGTGCCACTAGATAGGCCGAAGAAGTTCGCTTCCAACGACTTAGTGGTCCGACACCAACAAACACGAACAGCAACATCATTAAGGGCACAAAAATAGTATTGAAGTAAGGGGGCCCAATACTGATTAGATCGTCAGTAAAAGCCTGATAAACCATCGGAAAAAGAGTCCCAAGAAATATCGAAGCTGCCGACACCACCAGGATCACGTTATTTACTAAAAGAAAAAATTCGCGCGAGGTATGTTCAAAACCAAAACTGCCTTTCATCAATGGCGCTCTTAGCGCAAAAAGGAGCAGTGAACCGCCGATAGAGATGCCCAATATCCCAAGGATAAAAAACCCTCTGGAAGGGTCACTGGCAAACGCATGAACCGAAGTGAGCAGGCCGGAGCGCGTAATAAAGGTCCCCAACAGGCTGCCCGAAAAAGCTAGTATGGCCAGCAGCACTGTCCAGCTCTTAAACATACCGCGCTTCTCGGTTACAGCCAAAGAATGAATCAACGCCGTACCTAATAACCAAGTAATCATAGGCGGATTTTCCACGGGGTCCCAAGCCCACCATCCCCCCCAGCCCAACTCATAGTAGGCCCACCAACTGCCCAACGCGATTCCAACAGTCAAGATCGCCCATGCCACATTGGCCCACGGACGAGACCAGCGCGCCCAAGCAGCATCCATCCGACCACTGAGAAGCGCCGCAATGGCAAAAGCGAAGACGACGGAAAAACCGACATAGCCCATGTAAAGAGTTGGCGGATGCAATATGAAGCCGATATCCTGAAGAGCTGAATTGAGATCAGCGCCATCAGCTGGAGGCAGAGGCACAATGCGATCAAACGGGTTCGAAGTCGACAGCATGAATAATATATAGCTAAAGATCAGAATACCCAGCACACCAAGTACCCGCGCCACAAATTCCGCCGGCACAGTTTTGCTGAACACTCCCACCAACAACATCCATCCGGCCAGCATGAAGGTCCAGAGTAAAAACGAGCCTTCGTGTCCACCCCAGACCGCGGTAAATTTGTAACGCATAGGCAGCAGGGTATTGGAATGCTGGGCGACGAACGACACTGAAAAATCATCAGTAACGAATGCATAAGCCAGCGCGGATATTGCTAACCCGAGAAAAACAAAAACACCAGCGGTTAGCGGACGAGCCATGCTAATCCACACTTGGTTATTGAAGTGGGCACCCGCGATAGGTAGAACACCCAATAAGGCACTCAAACATAGCGCGAGAATCAAGGAAAAAGAGCCCAGCTCAGGAATCATACTGTAAGTCCTTAAGTTTCGGGTCGTGTAACGGCTCCCTCTGGAGACGTCCCGGCAGCGTCAAGAGCCGCTTTGACTTCTGGCGACATATAATTTTCATCATGCTTCGCCAGCACGCGCGACGCCTGAAATACACCGGCGCTATCTAGACTGCCTTCGACTACGATTCCCTGTCCCTCGCGAAATAGGTCGGGCAGAATACCCTCATGGTAAATTGAAACGTCATTGATGTAATCCGTTGCCACGAAACGTACGACGAGACTGTCCACAGCGGACTGCACCGAGCCTTCGCGCACCATCCCGCCAATTCGGATCCGCTGACCTGCATTCACTTCACCTTGAGCGACTTGAGTTGGCGTGTAGAACAGGTCGATATTTTGGCTCAAAGCATACAAAGTAAGGCCAACAGCAACGCTGAGACCTGCGGCTATAAACATGATGACGCCCAAGCGCTTACGACGATGAGCTTTCATGCCCCGTCCTCCTCGATGACCTCTGAACCAGATGCCGAACCGGTGTTGGCTCCAATAGGCATTGATTGTGCTTCAGAATTGATTGCATAGCGGCGTTTCAGGTCTCGAATAATTTGCTTGTTTTTGCGCAATGGCCCATACAGATTAATTGCAAGAAAGATAACGAACATGCCATATACCGACCAAACGTTGAAGGCATAACCGCCCATCTCAATGAATTCTTGGAAACTTGAAAACTGCATGCTTCAAAAGTCCTTCGTAGATCTAGCTTTTTGCAACAAGCTCCATGACCCACTGCGCCCTTTTCTCTCTTTGTAAAATTTCGTTGCGAGTCGACATAATGAGACTAATTGCAAAGAATAAGTACACCGCAAAAATCATGAAGATCAACGGCACCCAAATCTCAGGACCGTTCGCCTGATCTGTCGCCAGTGTAAAGTTTGTCGATGTCTGATGAAGAGTGTTCCACCAGTCAACTGAGTATTTAATGACTACGACGTTTATACATCCGACAATACTAAGCAATGCACATGCTCGTGATGCGCCTTCGGAATCTTCCAACGCTGACCTCAGTGAAACCACAGCAAGCAAAAGGAACAACTGCAAAAGCAAAGAAGTCAGTCGTCCGTCCCATATCCACCAAGTTCCCCACGTATCTACGCCCCAAATGGAGCCGGAGGCTAGCGCAAGGGCAGTGAACCAAGCACCCAGTGGTGCGGCCACCTTGACTACCACATCGGCGAGTTTCATACGCCACACTAAAAAGATGGTGCCGGATATCGCCATTAGGGGGAAAAAGGCGAGGGAAATACTTGCGACAGGTACATGTACATAAAAAAT
>DORE01000271.1:0-2958 GCA_003514305.1 Gammaproteobacteria bacterium
ATCGATCACTTAAGACATCGATACCCATCAAAACTATCAGGAGGTCAGCAGCAGCGAGTGGCAATTGCCAGAGCACTTATGCATAAACCGTCACTCGTTTTAGCAGATGAGCCCACTGGTAATTTGGACGAGGCGACAAGCGAGAAAGTTATTGACCTATTAGTACGCATAACCAGCCAGATGGGAGCGACGCTTGTAGTAGTAACTCACAGCACTGCTATCTCGGCTCATCTTGACCAACGTTGGATCTTAGGTGCTGGGCAAGTTAGTGAGGTGAAATGATTCGCTTGGTCCTAGTAACTTTTGCCACGATGACGTCTTTTTATCGGCACAGCAAGCTCCAAGCGTTTTTCGTATTTCTAGGTCTCGTTTTAGGCTGCGCGCTTTTTTCCTCAGTTGCTCAAATTAACGCCAGCGCCAGGGCCAGTTACTCTGAAGCGGATAAAATCCTTGGCGCATCAGCGCAACTTCGCATCACAGATCACGACAAAACAGAGGTTACAGTCGCCGATTATATTGAGATCCGCCGGGAAGGATTTACGTCCGTTTATCCCATTATAGAGGTACGCCTTGCGAGTCAGGATAATTCACTGATATCGCTCATCGCGACGGATCTATTAGCCTTACCCCTTTCTGAATCGCCGATAGGCAATGCCGCCGATAATCCTTTCAGCGGAAACAGCTGGAGCTCGCTTACACAGCCGCCTTATGAGGTGTGGGTTCCGCCAAAGACCGCAGCTCGCCTCGGCATAATCGCTGGCGAACAGATAGAACTCCGCAACGGCGATCGACTTCCGCCTGCAGTTATAAGAGCGCAAGCGCAGCAAAACGATCGCATATTCATGGATGTTGGAGCCGCTCTCGATTTTCTAAACACAGATCACTTTTCGTATCTCGCGTCAGGCGCACTTACACCGACCGACTTGGACCGTTTTAACAAACTTTTTGGTGATCGATTAAGGTTGTCGACCAATACAGACGCAATAGATCTTGAGCAGCTAACTCAGAGTTTGCACACCAATCTAGGCGCTTTGGGCTTGCTGTCTTTTGTCGTAGGCGTCTTTATTGTGTTCAATGCAGTGAATTTTACCCTTGAAGCGCGCCAGCAGACGTTGGGGATAATGAAAGACCTTGGCACGCCTGACTGGTGTATCCTGTCATCCACAATTATTGAAGCACTGATCTGGGCTTTGCTTGGTTCCGTAATAGGCGTATTGATCGCCCAACCGCTAAGTTCCGGGCTAATGCCAGCTGTTGCATCCACGATGCAAAATATTTTCGGTGCTTCTGTGTCGAGCAACCCATCTGTCAACGGTGTGCTCTTCCTGCAAGCGTTTTTGCTCGCATCAGCCGGGATGTGTCTTGCCTTGGTATTGCCGATATGGCGAGCAGTCAAGAGTAAGGCACCCTCGGCGAGAAGCGCCAATTCGTTAAACTCGCGAGCATATAAGCTTTCAGCAGCGCTGGGCTTGTTCATGCTTTTGGTGGCGGCTTGTTTGTACCCATATGCAACGACCGTATTTGAGGGTTTAACGCTTATTAGCATGGTATTACTTTCGGGGATCACTCTTCTTCCCGGTCTTGTTCTTTCAGGTGTATGGGGAGCTCAAAAATTTCTCGCTGGAAGTTGGATAAGTCGCTGGACTTTTGGCGATGTGCTTCTTCAGTTTCCGCACCTTCGACTCTCGATGATGGCGCTCTTGCTCACACTAGTAGCTAACATTGGCGTTACATCTTTGGTCGGTAGTTTTCGGTTGGCGCTTGCGGATTGGCTTGAAAATCGCTTGTCTGCAG
Organism: Gammaproteobacteria bacterium; assembly: GCA_003514305.1. Classification (GTDB taxonomy): domain Bacteria; phylum Pseudomonadota; class Gammaproteobacteria; order Pseudomonadales; family Pseudohongiellaceae; genus UBA9145. The sequence continues at coordinate 1,795 of DORE01000271.1, forward strand.
ATCTTTTCGTTACCTCAGGAGCAATCGATGCACCTAGGCTAAAAGACCAATCCTGGGTCAAGGATGCTCATCAGGGGAAAGTTGCGGAAGTTGAATTTTCGACAAGAAAAACTCAAGTGATTGGAGTCGCGGATTCTACACCCGATTTCGAGGCTAGCGACATTATCGACCCTCTCCCTGACGCTTTTTCTCTATGGAGCGAGTCTGAAGCTCCTACCAACGTGATATTTGCGAATGAGCAGGTACGCTATTTAGCTGGCATAGAGCAAGGCGAAAGAATCTCGTTAAATTCTGCATTGGGTCCACGCGAGTTCATCGTGGGGGGCTTTCTGCATGACTATGGCAACGTAAATTTAGCATTTTACCTTCCGAGTAAATTATTCGACTCGCTTTACCCGAATGCGGCCAATCAAGGCTGGGGCATCTGGATCAATCCTGGGAAGATGGAGGAAGCAGAGTTAGGGCTTGCTGCATTGGGAATCGGCTCAGCAGATTGGGTGTCGCAACGCGAGATATTTGACTTATCGATGGCTATCTTCGACAGAACGTTCGCAATAACCGGCGCACTAAATACGCTGACTCTCCTCGTTGCCGCTGCAGCAATCTTTATTTCACTTCTTGCGGTTTACGAATATCGTCGTCCTGAACATGCCTTGTGGAGAGCTCTGGGGATTACATGGCCAACATTTTTCTATATTGCGGGCGCGCCCGTATTTTTTATCTGCGCCGTGTCGATGGCGCTCTCTCTTCCATTGGGCCTCGCTTTGTCTTGGCTGCTCATTGACAAGATTAACGTGATTTCGTTCGGCTGGACCATGCCGCTTGTTGTCGAATCAAGCTCAATTGCCCTCCTGTTCGGGCTAGTCGGCAGTGCGGTTCTTGTCGCATTTGGGCTCGCATCATCACGGCAAAAATCTGAGGTTAATGCGTCGCTCAAGGAGTTGGGCAGCGTATGAGAAGGATAACAGCGAAGTTACCACTTGCACTATTCTTGCCGATCTTCTGCGTGGCAAGTGCCTCGTTTGCGAACGACCCCTATCAATTACTACGTCAACCCTCGGTCGGTTTTTCAGAGGTTGTGCCTGGTAAGGTTTTCGCTTTTCCGCGAGACCATTATCCACACCAAGATTTCAAAATCGAATGGTGGTACCTAACCGCTAATCT
>DORE01000271.1:3342-5951 GCA_003514305.1 Gammaproteobacteria bacterium
AATTTAACCCGAGCGGGTGGCAATCTAATCAGACTTGGATGGCGCACACAGCAATATCAACGCCTGAAGGGTTCAGTTTTTCTCAACGCTTCGCCAGGGGCGGGATTGGTCAAGCAGGGGTTTCGAATCCCACAAAGAATGAGACTTTCGAAGCCTGGATAGATGACTGGACCTGGCGAAGCGAGAGTGCGTCGCCGTTTCCGGCAAGGCTGTTAGCTTCGACCGACGAAGGTTCGTTCGATTTATCGCTGGAAACCGAAAGCGGATGGGTCTTGCAAGGTAGCGATGGTTTCAGTCGAAAAAGCGATCTTGGTCAAGCTAGTTATTATTACAGCCAACCGTTCGTTGATATTGAAGGCACACTCTCACTGGACGGAGAGCCAATCAAAGTCTCCGGCAAAGGTTGGCTGGATCGCGAGTGGAGTTCTCAACCCTTAGCGAGCAACCAAGCAGGTTGGGACTGGATGTCTTTACACCTGGAAGATGGAAGCGCCCTCATGGTCTATCAACTTCGTCACGACTCTGGTGAACACTACATAAGCGGGAGCTGGGTTACCGAAGACGGACAAAAAGTAATTTTAGGCCCCGAAAATCTCTCATTAAGCAAAATAAAGACCACCGAGCTGCGACTAACAGGCAACACCAGAAGACTACCGCTACATTGGAGGATTTCGGTACCCAGTCTGGACTTGCAGCTCGAAGTCGAGGGTTCCCGCCAAAACTGTTGGCTTGAGACCGTGTTTCCATATTGGGAGGGACCTGTGAGGGTTAGCGGCAGTCACGCTGGCTCGGGCTATCTAGAACTCACAGGATATTGATAGCTTATTCTAATTCCTGAAGTAGAAGCAGGGCTTAAAACCGGAATGAATACATGAATTCATGAATGACGCTTTTCCACAGTAAGGGAATAGCGCCCTCCTCGAGGTTCTTCTTTGATAACCAGGCCTTTGCCCAAAGGGTGGAAAGACGCTCCTAGAATCGCGCTAAGAGTGGGTTTCGAAACTTATTTGAGTACGGTTGAGATAATCGATCCGTTTCATTCTGAAGTCGCCTGCAAATCTAGTAGTCTCCTCACGTTCTCAGTGGCTTTTTTCTGCACCTTATCCGCCTTATTGAAAAGCCGAAGAAAAGGTAGCCTGCTCAAGGCAGAAAGGATCTTTATGGTTGGGCTCGCGTTGAGGACATGGCTTTCGAAGTTGAGTCGGCTTGTCTGAAGCCAATTTTTCAGCCCAGGTTCTTTTATCCAACTTTCTTGATTGATAGCATCTGCCAGATTATTCCTAAGAAAATCCATGTCAGTATTTGGGTGGGGAACCGGTTTACAGAGCTCGTTCTTTTTCGCGTCATCTTTATAGTTGGCTTCGACATAGCCTAGCAGCCCAGCTGAGAAAACCTGCTGACAGGTCCGTACCGACTGCAGTGTAATTTTTCGGTCATTAAAAATTGGTACGGGTGGTCTCTTAGCAAGGCCGTCACCTGCGCAGTCAACGTGGAGAGTCTCAATATTTGTGGCAATCGAGCCATGTTCTAGCACTATCTCGGTGTCGCTAATACTTTTGACTCGGCCTTTACGAATAATGTTTTCCACCCTTTTTAACTGGTCCAATTCTGCTTTCGTCACCGTGCTGCACCGGTACATTGTCGGTTTGACATTATCGTCAATCCTAAGGAGGCCGCCGGCTTTTGAGATTTTGTCGAAAAAGTCATCGATATCTTCTGATTGAGAGCCCGGGATGATTTGATTGGCAAGGGCCATGCCTATGGACTCGAGTGTTGGCTGAATCTGTGCCCTATCTAAAATCCACGAGTCTCTGGGCATGATCCACGATATTCTCCGGGGTTTCACATCGTTTTTGAGAAGAAATAATACGGCGTCTATGGCTGTTTTACCCGCCCCGACGATCACAAAGTCATTGTATTCTTGGCCCAAAACAGGGAGATCGTTTATAGGAGAGCATTTAGCGCTACCTTCCAGCGAGAAAGGCAGAGGTCTTTTGGAGGGGACGACCACGTTCATGTATGTTGAGTCCACTTCTTTTCTGAAAGAAACAGAATACTTCACACCAGATAACAAAGAGCTGAACTGTCCATTGCCCTGATATTCGCAGCTGGGGAAGTAACGAACTCTGCCAGATGATAAGAACTGCCTTTGCATGACCTGATCGAAATAGCCGCATACTTCAGAATTGGTGGCTAGTTCATATAAACCCTTGTTTAGCCCCGTTGTGTCAATGGTGTTGTTGCCGAGTTTTTTTGAGTTCACGCCATAAAAAGCTGATGGCTGATGCAGCCGAACGAAAGGATATGCATCATTCCAATGTCCTCCTGGTTGGTGATGTTTATCGACAATGATTATGTTGGCATTTGTTTCGGTAATTAACGCGTCGCAAAATGCCATGCCCATCGCGCCGCTTCCGATGACCAGATAATCTGTCTCAAGCTGTTGCATGCTTGCCCCTCCGGAGTGATAGGCTGCCCATTAAAAGCGTGTCCAAAATCATCAAATCACTAAAGGTATAACTCTACCGACGGCAGAATGATCGCGAAAGCTATAAGCCCTGTGCGTATTTTCATTATCACGGTTTGGTACGCTTTTGCTGCCGCCATAC
>DORE01000190.1:0-2164 GCA_003514305.1 Gammaproteobacteria bacterium
GGCTAGATGTATTCCACTGAACAACTAAAAGAAGCTTTTGAACCGGTCCTCACCGAGCTAAGAGAAAAAGCGGCGGTGGCCACGAGTTTCATAGACAAAAATTTCTTCCAAGTATCTGTCGCAACTTTGTGGGCAAACGTCGTCCTTTCCCCCGAAGATACAGGGATCACCGAGGATGACTTACCAAATTTGCACGATGTCTTGAATGAAGAAATCGCCAGTGTGCTTGGCCCGAATGAGGACCTGAAAACCGTATTTCGTTTCATTAGTAGTAAAGACGGCGAGAAGACGATGATTGAAGCAAGGCTCAACCAAACTCACAAAGATCTCCTCTTATATTTTTCTAGTATGATCTTGGATCCTGAAGGGCATAGGAAGTGGGCCGACGAGCTGAAAGAAAAACAAAAAAAATAGAGATTTTTTAGCCAGATACGTGCACCAACAACTTTCGATCAAGACGAACGTCTGGAATTTCAGCTCGATGCTCCCAAAGGTAAACTGCCTGCCAGGTACCCAGGCCTAGTGAACCATCAACGAAGGGTATTGAGACACTAGTCAAAGTCAGAGCGCTTTTGATGTGAGCGGGCATATCGTCGGGACCTTCCTGAACATGCGTGAAAATTGGATCGTTTTCGGGAACGAGCCTGTCCATCCAGTTGTTTAAGTCCTCCTGAACCGCTGGGTCAGCATTTTCTTGAATAATAAGGCTGGCAGAGGTGTGCCTTATAAAAATAGTAAGCAGGCCATCGCTCAATGAACAATTGGCGACACAGGTTTTGATTTGCTCAGTAATGTTGTAGAGACCTTTCCCTTTCACGGGAATAATGAGTTCTTGAATCATCTTATCAGCCTATATGCCAGAGACTTAGTAACGGCACATAGGTGATGATCATCACAGCGAAAAGCAGAATCACCATGAAAGGTAAGGTCGCTGAGTAGAGCTCGGTTAGAGGTTTCTTGAAGCGGTAGCTAGCTATGAACAAATTCATTCCAACAGGTGGCGTGAAATAGCCAACCTGCAGGTTAGCAAGAAAAATAATACCCAAGTGGACCGGGTGGATCCCATAACTGACGGCTACAGGCAACAATAACGGAACCATGATTACGAGTGCCGAGAAAATATCTAAAACTGCCCCAAGCGCCAGAAGCAAAATATTTAACATCAGTAGAAATAGCAAAGGATTCGTTATGTATTCTTTAAGCCAGGACATGATCATCTGCGGCACCTCGGCATCAACCAAATAATTGGTGAATGCCAAGGCCACTCCAAGAATCAATAGGATCCCACCAACCATAACCATTGAATCTTTTCCGATAGTGGTGAGATCTCGAGGAGAAACCTCACGGTAAAAAAATACTTCAACGATTACTACATAGAGGGCCGTCATCGCCGCAGCCTCGGAAATCGCCAAGAACCCACCGAAAATCCCGCCCAAAACCACGAGGGGGAGCGGAATTTCCCAGCGAGCATTCCAAAGTGCAGTCTTAAGCTTTGAAGCGCTAAAAGGAACAGTGGGAATCTCTCCTCCGGAGTATTTGACCAATGTCCACACACTGAGACAAAACAGCATCAGAAACATGGGCACCAGCCCCGCCACAAACAATTCCGTCAAGGTGAAAGAAGGACCGAGATCCAATTGTTGAGCGATCACACCATATAAAATCAAGGGCACCGAAGGCACAAGAAGAAGACCAAGGCTGCCGGAAGTAGTCACAAGCCCTAACGAGAAACGCTCTCCGAAGCCAGCGGACTGGAGTGCCGGTAATAATAAAGCTCCCAGCGCCACTATGGTGACTCCAGAGGCACCCGTAAGAGCGGTGAAAACAGCACAGGCAAAAAAAGCAACGATTGCCAACCCACTTGGGATCATCCCAAAAACGCTTTGGAAAACAGCAACCAGTCTTTGCGAGGTGCCAGCCGCACTCAAGACATATCCACTAAAGGTGAATAGCGGCAGAGCCACCAATAACGGAGTATCAACGATACGGTATAGCTCAATCGCCACTGCTGCTAATTCAATCTCGGCGGAGTAAAAACCCAACATTGACGCGCCGAGGAGCACGGCGAAAAGGGGCGCCCCCATCAAGGCGAAGAAGAGAAGAAGCAATACAGCGAGCAGCGTCATTGAGGCAGGCCACGAAAGGAGTAGACAAAATACCTCAC
>DORE01000190.1:2582-5480 GCA_003514305.1 Gammaproteobacteria bacterium
AAACAAACTGAAAGCTTGCGTAGGCAAACATCGCCAAGATGAAACAAGTGAAGAGATAATTCATTCTCTGCAAAGTTGTTACTGACAACCCCGATGAGAAACTAGAAAGAATCCTGGAGAGCAAATCGATTCGAATATGATTATCCTCTCGTGAGGCAATCAGAGCACCAAGCATGGCAATCCAGAGCACAATAATACGCACAGCACTGTCGCCCCAATAAAATCCGCCCAGACCCAGGTTTCTCAGAACCACTTGGGAAACGGGGAGAAGGATCAACCCTCCCAGCAAGAAGACTAAAAGACCATCCTCGAGTCGTCGTAACAGGACTATAATTTTCTCAATCAGCGCTTTTACCCGCCCTGTAATCGGCGAGGTGGGTCATCATTTCATTGAAAATCCCACGGGAAACATAGCCCTGATCAATTAGTTTAGCGTTTGCAGCTTCTGCCAAACGGTACCATTCAGCCTCCTCAGACGCGTTGGGCTTAAGCCAAACCAGCCCTTGTGATTTTAAGGCTTGCCCAGCAGCTGCATTATCTTTTTTGGCTGCCATATCTACAGCTTGAACCGCGACCGACAGCTCTTTTCTCACTATTTTTTGCTGATCGGGCGACAGCTTCCCAAAAGCCTTCTCGCTGAGTACAAAAGACCCGTAAACATAAAGTAGTGGCAGATCAAGAAGATGCGTCACCTGCGTATGCCATTGAAGTGCAATCGTAGCGACGGGTGGCGATCCGATCGCATTGATAAGCCCAGTCTGGAGTCCCGTTAAAACATCTGATATCGGCAACGGAATCGGGGTCAAGTCAAAAGTACTATAGGCTCGCATCGCGCCCGGATCATTGTCCGGAGCCCATACTTTTAGACTTTTAAAATCGCCGACCGAGGACACCGCAGTTTGTGTCATAGGATACGCGAACCCCACTTCTGCTATTCCAAAGCCAACAAACTTCTTCTCGCGAAGTCCCTGCATGAGTACTGCGTCCATTTTTTGACGCACGTATTCAATTTCGCCTCTATTGCGAAACGTCAGTGGAAGATTATAGAGCACGATATCTGGATAGGGTTGCATGACGCCACCAGACGTTAGGGCGGCTCCCTGAAGCTGGCCAATCCTCATCTTGCGAAGGACCGCTTTGTCATCACCCATTACACCGCCGGGATAGATTTTAAGTTTGACCTCGCCGCGCGTAGCAGTCTCAATATTTGCAGCGGCTTGTCTTAACATTTTCATCCAAGCAGTGCCTTCAGGAGATAGCGTTGCTATCTTCAGAGTTGCAGACTTGGCTCCGATAGATAGGAAGACTAGGCACACTAGCAATATGAAGACGGATTTTTTTTGACTAAAAATATTCATCGGCTGTATCCATAAGACCTCTCGCTCTCTCTTGAGCAACGGTATTCATCAAAGTTAGACCTACGGAATCAGCCGGCGAGGATAACACCTCTTTCAAAAGGCTGTCGTGCAACTCTCTATCAAATATTAGCCTCGCATATTGTTCCGCATACATCACCTTAACCATCAGATTACGTCCATCTGAAATTTCCAACGCCCTTTCGAAATGCGCTTTTCCTTGCTCCGGCTTACCGCCCAGTCCAGGCGGGACCAACGTATCAAACACCCCCAAGTATAAATAGACGCCACCATTCGCGTGAGAATCATCTAAGTCCCTAACCCGCTCCATTATACTTTTTACCCGCGCTAGCTCTGCGACAGCGCCAAAATCATCGCTGCTAGCCTGTATCCAACCGGCCCAGACACTGCCCAGATTATAGAGGACGGGAACATTTGATTGAGATTTGACCCAAAGCTCGAATTCCTTGTAGGGGACTGTTGTCAAATTACACCCATTATCGAGCGTCATACAGACTGAATCCAGAATCTGGCGTTTTGCCCTGTTATGCATTTTCTTTGCGCGCTCTGGTTCAGTTACAAAAGCACCGGCATAGGACGAAAGTAGCTCTGCTGATTGAGCTAAAAGTGCCGGATTCTTGGGGTTCGAATTCAACATTGAATCAATAAGGATCAAGAAAGCGGGGGCTCCATCTCTCACCATTGCCGGGTCATTACTATTCAAAATAGCGCTCCCGAGATCATCGGCCAGCCTTTGTGTTGCTGATCCAATTATGGCCGAACAACCTGACAAAAGGTGAAGTGTCGCTATCGCTGCTAATAATCTGAGTGTTTTTATAAAGATGATCAAACCTCCTTCACACATTTTAGTATACGGGGTCGTAGTCGCCCTTCCTACTTTCTTCAGATAAGAACTGACACAGAAAAGAATTCATATACACAGGCATTTATGCTTCATATAGTAAGTTGGATATGTTTTAAGGGAGCAATCATGGGAAATCAGGAACTTGTTCTATTAGAAAGGCAGGACGGAATTGCAATTGTGACCCTTAATCGTCCTTCCTCCCTGAACGCACTTTCAATCTCTCTTCGAAACAGGCTCGCCGAAACATTCAAAGAAATAGCATCCGACAGCAAAACGAAAGTGGTCATTCTGACAGGCAGCGGCAGGGCTTTTACCGTCGGCTTAGACCTCAAAGAATTAGGCGGCGAGATTGAGGCCTCTGGAAAAATTGAATCAGATGTCGCCATGGCTATGTCCAGTGTTCGAGTGCCCATCATCGGGGCTATCAACGGGTACGCTATAACAGGCGGTTTCGAAATAGCGCTCATGTGTGACTTTCTCATTGGCACCCCAAATGCCAAATTCGCCGACACTCATGCCAGAGTTGGTGTGGTTCCTGGGTGGGGTTTATCTCAAAGACTACCCAGAATCATTGGAATCAATCGAGCTCGAGAACTCAGTCTCACAGGAAACTTTTTGGATGCTGAAACTGCTTGTTCTTGGGGTCTCCTGAATAGAATAGTTGAAGAAGAGGAATTG
>DORE01000176.1 GCA_003514305.1 Gammaproteobacteria bacterium
TTTTTGATCGCCATTTGCTTCGCCAGTCCGCCTGATACCGGGTGTAACCATGATGAAGCCATCGCCAAGCTTTCCTCTCAACAACGGCGTCTCTGCGGCCGAGCAAACAACTCCATCCAGTCCTGCTTCAATTGTCAATTCGGCCAAACGGCCAACCTGCTCTGCCGGACTGCACAATAAACCTTGTCTCGCGAGATCGCTATCTGTCAAGCTGGTCAAAACTGTTACAGCGATCAATAGCGGACGAGGGCCGGAAACCTCTTCCAGTGCCGCCCGAGCTTGGCTCATCATACGGACTCCACCGGACGAATGAACATTTATCATCCAGACGCCCAACTTCGCAGATGCTCGAACCGCCCCGGCCACCGTATTTGGAATGTCATGGAATTTCAAATCAAGAAAGACATCAAACCCCTTCTCTACGACTCGCCGAACAAAATCTGGGCCTGCGGAAGTAAATAATTCTTTACCAATTTTTACCCTGCAATCCGCAGGATCCAAATTGGACAAAAAATGCTCCGCTCTGTCGGCAGTTGGAAAATCAAGAGCGATAATTATTCTTTTTTCAGTCACGTAAGCCCTCTGTATTTTTGCTACCTGGCGCTCTACACACTGAGCGGCGTGCCTGCAGCCGGTTGCAGGCAAGTTGTATAGCCCTGAATATTCCTGTGCCCAACCGAAAGCCCACGCATCCTTTAGTATCCTTCCCCAACTTTGGGCTGGATACTATCCCAACTCTGACACCCGGGACAAAGCCAATTCAACTGCCTCGCTTCGTAGCCACAGTGACTGCACTGGTAGCCAGCTCGCGCAGTCAATATATCTGATAATACTTGATTAACCTTCTCAAGATCACCAACCACTTCATGATTCTTTTTATTGGCGATCGCTTCTAGTTCCAGCAGCTTAGCAGCTGCCGTGAGCGAGGGCTGAGCATCAAGTCGCTTGCGCAAGTAGCGAATCGCACTGGCAACCCCCTGACTTTCGTAAATAAATCGAGACATCAGCCGCAGTGCAGCCGGATCCGCCTGCATTTCAACGAAACCATCTAGAAACTTTATAAACTCATCTTCTCGACCTAGCTCGGAGTAGCTCATTTCCATCGCATCGAGCAACTGGGGGAAAAATCGAGGGCTATGTTCCGCGATGCGTCTGCATTCTCTGATAGCGCCTTTGTAGTTACCAGATTCATACTCAAGCTGAGCCGTTAACAAACTTGCCCTGAGATGCTGACGCTGAAATGCAGCACCTCTGCGTAGCTCCCGCCTGGCTTCTCTAACCTGTCCCCCTGCAATGAGACTCTCTGCTATTTCACAATGATAATGTACTGCGCGGGCTCTCCATTCTTTGCTCCTTCGGTAACGAGCGTGTGTGAGGAGCTCTTTGGTGCTATTGATTGCGCGATGCCATTCTTTTTCTAACTGGTAAATGCTGATAAGAAGCGGAAGGGCATCCCACTTACCTTCGCTAATTCCTTCCGTCAATTCTTTAAGTAAACGTTCAGCACGATCAAGAAGGCCTGCCGCAATATAATCCTTTGCAAGCTGAAGACGAGAGGCATCCTCCAGCCGGGGCTCGAGACCAGGCCGGGCCAACAACGCCTGGTGCACTTTGACGGCTTTATCGACCTTACCTCGGCGCCGAAGCAGCGCCCCAAGCGCGAGATGAGTTTGGATGGTCTCCCCATTAACCTCCAGCGCCTTGATAAACGTATCGATAGCCTCATCTGGCTCGTCATTTAGCAAGTAGTTCAGGCCAGCAAAATATTCATGAAAAATATCTTGTGTTGCCCGTGGGAGGGGTTTTGTTCGCCGTGAGCTGATTCTTCCGAGTAGCCATCCCCCACCAGTCGCCATCAGCAGCAGCACATAAATCTCGACTCCCTGCATCTATGGAAGTTTCCGTAAGGAAAAATTACGCAGTTTCTGTATCTCCCGACGGGCATTTTCAAGTTCTTTGCTCAGTCGTTTGAGCTTAGCTCTAGACTTTAACCGATAGAAGAAGCCTAAACCCAGAGTCAAGCCTAAAGCTCCTCCTGAGACAAACGCGCCGATAATCCAAGCTGAAACTGGCAGCGGTGAGAACACGAAGCTTCCGAAGGTGATAGAGACTGTCTCAGTGTTAAAGTACGTGAACGTGATCGCAACGGTAAATACCGAAAGCAAAAAGAATCCAGCCAGCAAGTTGTTTAGTTTTCGCATTAGTAGAAGTTTAGCGCGCTCATCAAAAGCCTTAAGACACAGCGTAGGCCTGGGGTGTTTGCTCTGCTGTGGAGGGCTGAACGCTCGAAGAAGATAAGCGCGCCCGAGTCGGAGGCTCGGAGCTTTGACCTAGTTGACCAGAAGCGGCCTTCAGCTAACAGACAACGTCAGAACAAGCTATCAGTCCGCATGCTTTCGTTAACTCTGTCGCGGAGTTCCTTTCCGGGTTTGAAATGGGGCACATATTTACCACTCAGCGCTACCGGTGTTCCGGTTTTCGGATTGCGCCCGATGCGCGGCACTCGATAGTGCAGCGAAAAGCTACCAAAGCCACGGATCTCGATCCGGCCACCGTCAGAAAGAACTTGCGACATATACTCAAGAACGGCTTTTACCGCCAACTCGACGTCTTTGGAAGATAGCTGAGTTTGTTTATCTGCAATGCGATCTATCAGCTCAGACTTTGTCATAGTTCTCCCTTGTCTTGGTGGCTGACTCTGTTACCCCAACCGGCTCGACTCGTATGCTTCAGACTACCAGAACGTAAGCCGTTGTAACAACTAGTTTTTATCCATTTCGGCCTTGATCAGATCACCAATGGTTCCGGGGGAGACATCAACACCATCGGAGTTATTGTGCTCCTTTATTGCAGCTTTTTCATCGTCAATCTCGATCGCTTTGACTGACAGGCTAAGAGCACGATTTTTTCGATCAACACTAACAACTTTAACCTCAACTTCCTCACCTTCCTTCAAAACATTCCTTACGTCTTCCACTTTATCTCGGCTGATTTCTGATGCGCGAAGAATGCCTTCGACCCCATCGGCCAAAGACAGGACAGCGGTCTTTGCGTCCACCGAAACCACGGCGCCCTTTACGATACTGCCCTTTTCAAACTCACCGACGTAATCCATGAAAGGATCCTCTTCAAGCTGTTTAATACCCAGCGAAATTCTCTCACGCTCGGGGTCAATCGATAGAATAATAGTCTCGATTTCATCGCCCTTGGTATATTTGCGCACCGCTTCTTCGCCCGTCTCATCCCATGAAATATCAGAAAGGTGAACGAGTCCATCGATGTTGCCGTCGAGTCCCAT
>DORE01000201.1 GCA_003514305.1 Gammaproteobacteria bacterium
ATAGCTACTAAGTTGTCAGCCTGTTCATCCTGCCACCAGACCACTCCGGGCCAAGCCAGTGGCACAACAGTAATACGTCCTGGCTGACCTATCCTGTCATAACTTCGTTGCCAGAAGTTTTCTTCTGCTCCCGGTTTAGGCCGACCAACACCGCCGTGCAAAACAAACTCAACAGGCCACTGCCTCTGCGGCTCATAGTCCTCCGGAATTTTAACCATGTAGGGAAATTCAGTTCCCGAGCTGTTAGTTCGAGACAACACCTGCTCGCCAAGAGTCACTTCATCCGAGTAGTGTGGTCCCTTTTTAAGCAGCTCGTAGAGCTCAGTAGGGTCCGGCTGACTCATCAACAGCTCTTCACTTAATTCCAGTCTGGCTGTTTCCGAATCTGCCTGCCAGAGACGATTCACGAAAGTCTGATCTGCAGAAACTATGTTTCCTAATTCCTGCGCCTGGGAATGCATAGCGAGCAAGCAACTCCAGCAAAGCGCCAAATACTTCATCCTAATTGATAATCTTCTTACCACCATCATAAACCGGTACCCCAATTACCTGCTTCCTATACTTAGCGACGGTCAGCCTGATGCTAAAAAAAGCGCGCAGTTAAACTTCACCACCCAATTCGGAAAACACTGCACGCAGAAATCGACCTGGGTCGCCGTATCTAGCATTGTAGGCCTCCGTGGGATTGGCGGCGAAGATATCCTCATAGCTCAGCCCTTGCTCCACCATGGCTCTGATCTGAGTGCTGACATCAGTGATCATGTCGCGAAACGCCATAACATCTGAGCGTGATGAGATCTCGCCATGGCCAGGCAAAATCTTAGTTTCCGGTCCGGCGGCCTCGATCAATAGCCCCAGAGCCTGCAGTGAACCCTCAAGGCTGCCCCCGTTGTTGGTGTCAATAACAGGAAAAGCTGTTGTCCTGAATACGTCACCCGCATGAATCACATCAGATTCCATAAAATGAATAAATGTGTCGCCGTCAGTATGCGCGGGAGGAATCGAGAAAGCATGAACTTCTTCGCCGTTCAAATGAATGGTGATGGTATCACTGTACGTTAACACTGGCAGAGCGACAGCAGGCGACTGCGCAGCCAGTCTGACTCTAACTTCGTCGCGAGCTAGAATGAGAGCACCCATCTTCCCGAGATTCTCATTGCCGCCTGTATGATCGCCGTGCACATGAGTATTAATAAGAAATCTGATCTCGCCCTGATTCAGTTGACGAATAGCCGCGAGAATCTTGTCGGTGAGCGGGGCATATTGGTCGTCTATCATCACTACGCCATCATCTCCGACAGATAGCCCGATGTTGCCACCCGCCCCCTCGAGGTAATAAACGCTGCCAGCTACATGATGGGCAGTGATTTCAACATTACTGAAGTCGCGCTGGGCAAGCGCCATTTGCGATGCAAACGAAGATAGAGTAAATAGAGCAAGAAGCGAATAATCCCTGAGCATAGCGCACCCCTCATCCGGTAGATAATGTCTCGAGCATAAAAGCCTAATCTAATCTTGTCTATGCTGCTGAGCAGGCAATTGGGACGATTTTGGTTTAAAGTAGAAATCGGTATTGACTCTGTCGACACATTCTCCCCAGGGAAACTCCGGCGTCTCTGAAGATGCTTCGAGGTCGCGGAGATGTTCAAGCGCAGAGTTTCGGTTAGTTATGGTTCGACATACACGACAAATAATCTCCTCTGATTTATTCCATTTTGCGCCGCTGTTCGCTCTGTGCCTTCTGTCTCTGGAACCGGCACATGCAGATCAAAACGCTGATTCTTTACCACTGCTGGATCTGGATCGACCTATTCGCTTGGATTTTGCCGGCGATTGGGAGAAGGATTTCAACCGGAGCGACCGCTGGGAGGATGAGCTTAATCGCTTGCTGACAATTCGCCAAGAAAGGGCTGCGCAACAACGCTCTGGCGTCACCGTGCGGAATCTGCCACGCGCCTCGCTAGGCAACCTGAATCTAAATTCTCTTGGTGGACGGGGCACCAGTATCATCAATCTCGCAAGATTGGCTGAATACGTCAGCAGACAGTCGACCCTGCGTATCGAGCAGGACCGAAACGAGGTGCGCGTCATGCGCCGTGGCGAAGCGCCCTTGATATGTTCAGTTGATCACGGTCTCAGGGAAACTTTTTCAAGTGAGCATGGGAACGAATATTGCGGTTGGGACGGTCAGCAGCTCGTTTTTATCATCAACCTGCCGGATCGACTGGAGATCAGCCATCGGTTCGATGTAGCGGCAGCAGGAGATGAACTGCGCCTAGTGACGAGCATTTCCCACAAGGGCTCCGCCCCTTTCAATCTGATCCAAGCATTCAACCGGTATGATGCCGGCACTGATAGCCTCAACTGCGTGCTAACGGTAACGCGCGGCAGAGTTTGCAGTCAGGTGACCCCTTTAGCCAATGACTAAGCGCGCATTTTGGCCAGCCAACGCGTTGTCGGGATTATTGCTTCTCCCGCTATCAGCCTGCACAACATTGAGCACCCCGATAGTCAAACCAGTTGACTATCCGCAGGTCGGTGCGATAAACCTCAACGTTGCCGCAACCGAGCCTGCTTCGCATCAATTGCTTGATATCGGCATCGTTGTGTTTGAAGACAACGAAGACGAATCTGCGGCGCGGACCTATGGCGACCGAATTTTTACGGAAGTCCGAGACAAGGAGATTCGTTATCTGCCTTTCCTATTGCGCAAGGTGCTGATCGAGTCACAGCAATGGGGCGCCGTGAGGGTGCTACCTGAAGCAGATCCATCGGTCGATTT
>DORE01000270.1 GCA_003514305.1 Gammaproteobacteria bacterium
TGCGTTGAGTTCGCGTCCACCCGATTTGAGCGCCGCTACCAATTCCACTTCATAGTGGAGATTGCCTGTCGCAGGGGGATAAGCGATGCGACTTCCGCTAGGCACGGCAGCATCAGCTGGCTTGCTAAAGAATACTGGCGGGTTGGATTTTGGATCGCCCCCCATCTCCTTGACGTGATCACGATAGTTCTGTCCAACGCAGTAGATTCGGTGAACTGGATATCCAAGGTCGGAGCCTTCAATAGCAATCTCAGGTATGACCACCGAGTCAAACAATAACGCCATAGTAAATCTCCGTACCCTTGCTAGGACTGGCGGTTACGAGCAGCCCAGAGCTACAACTAGGTCACCGCTCTCGCTCAATTCTGCATCCGGAAAAAGCGCCAGAGAAGTTTTATCCTCTATTTCAGTCAAACTGCTTATCTGGGAGCAAAAATGCGCGTGAGGAGGCAAAGTTGCGTCGAACAAAAAGGCTGCAACCCGTTTCCCATCACTTACAACCTTGAAGAACGCATCTGCCCTGCCAGACCCATCATATCGATTTCTGCTCTGACGAAACTTAACCGGACCCGCGACGACATACACAGAGGTAACCGAAGCAGTCAATTCATTGATCGCTTGATCAAGTCCGGACCAAGGACCAGTTCGCATTGATTGCGGCAAACCGGACATATTGCTCAAAAGATTCAACTCCGCCCAGTATGGTGTTGCAGCAAAACTAGTCAAGGGAGTCAAGCGTCCTTTATCTTCAACGACCATTTGTACTTCATAAGTCCGATATTCTCTGTCCTGCGCAGTCGATAGATCTGGCTGAACGAAGCTTGGAACTTGCTCAAGGCCGTCAGCGGACTGCCCCTTTTCTAGCAAGCGGTCTGCTTCCCACCACCGCGGAAGCAGGGAAGCGACACCTATAGACTCAGGTAGAACGCGATAGGCCACCCACTCTACCCCTCCAGTTTCTGGGATAACAGCAGCAGCAAACACGTGATGGAGGGTTACCTCATTCGTAGGGCGGGAAACATCCGGACAGCTTCGTAAGCAATGGCTGATGCTGATCTCTTGTGCGGGGGTCTGCCCACCTGCCACCAAGAAGCAAAGACTAACCCATCGGATAAAGAATTTGCGCATGAACCGCATCGCACTGCCTCAATACTTCATCATCCAGGGTCACGTCTAATGCCGCCAGAGAGTCTTCCAGCTGTTCTGCCGTCCGCGCCCCGATTATTGTTGATGCCACGAAGTCATGTTGCATACTCCATGACGTGGCAAGAGTTACTGGAGCCAGCCCAGCTGCCTCGGCTATCTCCATATAACGAGCAGTGCTTGCCAGTGTGCCTGCATTGAGGAAGCGATCAGCCATTGCTCTTTGCCGAGCCTCTTCCGACCGACGGTAATCAGCGAATCGAGAATTTTCTGGTACTTCGACGAGATTATACTTTCCCGAGAGCACCCCTCCGCCTAATGGCGAGTACGGTAGCAGTGAAACCTGCTCTTGATGACAAACGTTAGCTAGTTCATCCATGAATCGACGATGTAGTAACGAGAAATTATTCTGAATAGATTGGAACCGAGACCATCCCTCATAATCTGCAATAGTGTTTGCTTTGGTGAGCCCATATGCTGTGTCGTTGGATGTCCCCAGATACCTTACCTTGCCAGACTCAACCAGTCGATCCAGAGCCTCCATAGATTCATCAATTGGTACGACGGTATCTGGCCAATGCACCTGATACAAATCAATGTAGTCAACGCCTAGACGTAGCAGGCTGCCTTCAACTGCCGTTTGGACATGATGTCGGTCGATAGCTGTATAGCCATGTCTAGTTGGAGGAACGAACCACCCAGAGGCTGCACCTGCTACCTTCGTTGCCACGAGCACTGCATCGCGAGATTTAGTTTTAATCCACTGACCGAAAATTTCTTCACTCAGTCCAGCCAATTCAGCAGTAGGGGGCACCGGATAGATCTCGGCAGTGTCAAAAAAATTGATGCCTCTATCGAAAGCGGTGTCCAGTATTCTGAAAGATTCACTCTTATCACTCCAAGTACCAAAACTCATGGTGCCCATACAAATCGGAGAGACCCGCAAGCCGCTGCTGCCAACATATCGATATTCCATTAAAGTCCCTCCTTTTCTGCATACATTAAATTTTCAATTCCGCCTGAGCGCATTGTCCCGTCAGACGTTGGAACAAATGTCTCCAAGGTAGCCAGTGCCCCCGCAATAGAACCGATGCTGTAACTGAATACGCAACCCATCCGGATCAGTGAAATAGAGCTCAGGTGTCCCGCCTTCTGCACCCCCGCGATTGGGCATCCTCATACTGATCCAATACATCAGAGGCTCCGGCTCTTGCAGGTTCTGCCGCGGCTTCAGGCCAAAGCCAGTAAGCCGAGCCAAGATCTTATCAACCTCAAAGTCCTCTACGCTGAAACAGACATGGTCAATCCGACCGGGAATTACCGGCGCCTCTTCCTCGTTGCCACCGACATACATAAGAAACTGCAGGCCATCTCCCACCCCAATAACAGGCGCAGAAGGCCCCTGATAGGCTTGAAAGGTTTTACCAAACGCTTGCGAATAGAACACATTAGCTTGAGCCCGGTTGGCAAGGAAATTAGTGAAATGATTGTAGTCAATGAGAGTGAACAGTCCTGTAGCCTCGGGTTCGTCGATTACGGCGCATCTTTCACCGCTTACATCATTTCCTCCACAGTAACTTTCACTTGTCAGGTGATAAACAATGCCTTCACGATCCGCAAAGAACAGTTCGGACCGACCACCCTGTTGCTCAATCCAAGACGTGGACGCTAACGACAGTTTGCCTTGCTCCTGCGTCGGAGCCACTCCCCGGGCAATACCGAACTCTTCGAGTTGATCCTGTATTTGCTCGGAGTCAAATCCAGCGACGCTAAGACCTATGTGACCAAACCCAGGATCTTCCCCCGGACGGCGCGGACTTAACGAGAAGAATCGTGGGCCCTCCCCAATTCTAAGAAAGACTCTTTCGCCTTGACGCGCTTGAATTGGCGCCCCGAATAAGTCCTGATAGAACTTTACAGAACGAGCAACATCCGTCACCCGCATATCACAGGAATGGATTTTTTGTACCGCGACCGGGCTGGCGCCTTGAGCCAGAGAAGTTGGCGCAACTGCTAGTAAAGGAATCATCTGGAGAAACTCACGCCGGCCTAGGTGACTTACAGAGGGATTGAATGGTTTATCAGGTGTCTTTGTCATAGAAACTCCGAGATTAAAACAGTCTGCAAGTGCCTCAGCGACCCAATGAGGGCGGCTAGGCGCTGGGCCTCCGTTCAGGCAGAGGCTCAATTTCACCGATGTCATTTTCCCAGCGACTCATACCGCCAACCATATGGGCAACTGCTTGCAACCCCATGCGTTGCAAAGACTGGGCGGCCAGTGCCGAACGCGCCCCTTTATTGCAGTAAAGGATAAGAGAATCCGCATGATCAAATTGATCTTGATAGTAAGGGCTAGAGGGATCTATCCAAAATTCCAGCATCCCCCGAGGGACGTGGACCGAACCTGGAATCCGTCCATCCCTCTTGAGTTCTCTGATGTCCCTCAGATCAACTAGAATCAGTCCAGGTTCACCCAGGCGATTCATGACTTCGGCTGGGGTCAAACTGACCACCTTCTCTTCGGCTTCCGCCACCAATTCGTCCACGCTGCGCAATATTTTTAGCATTAGAAATATCCTGTGGCACCACAGCGACCCAAAGCTAAACCAGTTACGTGAGGGAAGCAAATCCCGCATCGGCCGCGTACCAGCGGAGATTTCGAATCACTGAGTTGCTCAGCTGACCGTTTCCTTGACGGCTGGACCCACAGAAAAACGATGCAGGGCAATCGCAGCGATCAGAGTCATCGCAGCGACTAGCAATAACAGCGCCTGGCTGAAGCCAAAAAGCCCACCGGCCGGTAAGGCCAGAGTCAATCCGGAAATGCCCGTCAAGAGCCGAACAATCGAGGCGACAGCTCCACTGCCAAGGTCACCAACCCCAATCAAATAACCCTGCAGAGCGGCAGACACCAGCACCACTCCAACGAGCGCTGTTGACAACGCCTGGAGATTTTCAAGCAGAGTACCCTGCAGAAGCAAGGCCGGGTTGAACACAAAGAAAAAAGGCACAAAATAAATAATAGCCCCCAAGCGCATCGCCTCAACGCCCGCGCGCATGGGCGAAACATTGGCGACTGAAGCCGCAGCGAAAGCCGCGAGCGCAACAGGTGGCGTAATAAAACTTAACATCCCCCAGTACATAACAAACATGTGACTCGCCAGGGGGTCAAGCCCGGAATTCGTTAATGCCGGCACCAGTACGATGGCAAGAAAAATGTAAGCAGCCGTCACGGTCATACCGATGCCGAGTATAAACGACGTGAGCGCACCCATTAGCAACAGGATCAGTATGTTTTCGCCCGCCAGATACACCAGGTCATTGGCAATCGTGCCGGCAATACCAGTCACTGCAAGCCCGCCGATAATCAGACCTATGGCAGCGAGAATGCCAGCCAACTCAGCCAGCAACTTACCCATAGACGCCACAAGTTGCATTAATCGGGGCAGGTCGAGCCGATGTTTTGTAAATTGATTGATCACCAGCAGCAACGCGGTGGCGTAAAACGGGGCTACTGCCTCCCGCTGCAGATAAACCAGCATCCAGATAAGAGCTGCGAATACCGCGATAAAATACCAGCCCTCCTTGAATACGGTTTTAAGGTTAGGGAGTTCTTCCCTGGGCAAACCGCTCAACCCCCGCCTCGCTGCGTAAGCATCGATTTGCATGTAGAGGCCAAAGAAATACAAAAGTGAAGGCACAATGGCAGCAACGGCAACAGTTATGTAGCTCACATTGAGAAAGCTTGCCATGACAAAGGCAGTCGCACCCATGATAGGAGGCATGAATACTCCACCTGTTGATGCGCAGGCTTCCACTCCGGACGCGTATTCCTTACTGAACCCAATCCGCCGCATCGCGGGGATCGAAAGAGGCCCCGTCGTGAGGACGTTGGAGATAGGTCCTCCGCTCATGGAGCCCATCAAACCACTGGAAAAAATTGAGACTTTGGCGGGGCCGCCACGCAGATGGCCGAGCAATGCGAAAGCTAAATTGATAAAAAATGGGCCGCCACCCGTGAACTGCAAGGAAATGCCAAAAACCAGAAAGCCAAATACGAGCTGAGCAAAAACGCGCATCGGTATTCCGAACAAACTCTCTTCTCCCAGCACATGAAAGATCGCGACATCTTGAATTGGGATACTTAACGCAGCAATGACAGATGGCAAAGAATCCGCAAATGTCGGATAGAGCGAAAATAGCGCAACGATAGCAAACACCGGCCACCCGCCTGCGCGACGACCGGCTTCCAATACGATCACCCAAGTCACCAGTGCCAGCCACACCCCTTCATTAGGTGCAGCATATTCCCAGGCTTCAAGCACAATGCGTTCGGCGTGATAAGCGAAATAGGAAAAAATCAGCCCGATGGTTACCATTATAAGTATGTCATACCAGGGCACATGAGTTGGGCTGTGCTTACTCCCGGGGAACGTAATGAACACCATGCAAAGCATGACCCCGGTGACCAGATACATGTAGCGGCTATCCAACATGACATAACCAACGAAGAACCCGAGGTTAAAAATCTGATTTGTCGCCAACAATATTGCAAGAGCCGTCATGGTCGCCATAACGATACGCCATTTTTCTGGTAATTCTCGGTACCGTATGGGCGCCTTCGCCTCAGCAGTCGGGTCGGAAGAAGCTTCGCTCATCGTCATTGCGCCATATGCCTGGTTATCACAGCCCTTCGCCCAAAGTTATAAGCCCCTCGGCTCCGAGTGCTGCTTCTCTTGCCCTCAACCAACCTTCTTCAAAAGCCCGATAATCTTCTGGAGCAGCCAGCAAGAATGTCTGCCAAGCATCCTGCAGAATTAGCTGCCTTCGCAGGTTAGCCTGGTTTCTCGATTCTGCCGTATCTTTCCAGACACCGATCTCTTTGAAATACCGAATGGCCCCGGGATGATAAGGCACGAAGGCCTGATCGAATTTTTGACGACCAATCGCCCAGCCATTAGCGCCAGGTGCATTCTCTTTATATTCCTCAAAGTGCTCCATCATCACTTTAACCATGTTATAAACCAAGACTTCATCGGCATCTTCCAGCGTCACAAGAAACGGATAAGCCGAAGAGAAAACCTGTATCCCATTTTCCCCAATAGTTGGCCCTTCAACCGCGATGTGCGGCACATACCAGGGCAATTTTGCGCGCACTCTGGCAACCGCCTCAGCATCATCATGCGGCAACTCAGGCCACCGTAAGCCTCTTGGAGAGGCTTCGATGCGCAAAAAAGGAGGGGAGTTGCAAGCACCGCCAGCGGCATCAGCACGATCATTCAGAACCGCATCAATCGACGCGTTATATCCACCCACTTCGACAGGGATCACGTCGTCCCAGCTCAGATTTGCATAGGCAAGCAGTGCTGCAGTTGCATTGTTCAGAGATGGAGCGCCCTGCACAAAGGTCATTCTTTTCCCCTTCATATCGGCAATACTCATGATGTTGGCATCTGCTGCCGTGGCGAAAGTGAAGGAACAGGCATCCGAGTAATTCGACAACATGGCACGAACAGGCTGAGGACCCCAAATTTTCGAGGCGAAATTAAGGATTCCTTCTTGAGCGTAGACTGACTCAGAGCCACCCGCTGAAAAATGCACTCGCTCTGCACGAAGAGTAGCCAGGCGTGAAACGTCGTTGCGCCCAGGAATCACCCGCAGATTCGTACTGTATTGGCGCTGGAGAATATTGCCAATAGCAACGGCTTGGCTGTAGCCCCCTGTTCCTGTTGGATAGGCTGACCAGGCAATGGTTTTGGGAAACTGAATGTCGTCAGCCGTGCTGTATACCGAAACAGTCATCGATACAGCACAAATGAACGTGAGAACACCGGAAGAACTCGGACTGGCAAGAAGCTTCATTATGCCTGCCTCATTTTTGTTTTGTCTCAGAATAACCCACGACTAACCCCCGTGGCTACAGGCGCCCGCCAACGCCATTCTCCCTCGCAGCGAGCACCTTCTGCGCAAGAAAAAAACGGACAGTTCAGGGAAAAACTGTCACGTTTACATTTTGGTAGGTAAATAAGGAACCATCGCTAGCGATACCCCGCAGCACGTAGTCTCCTGGCCTTTCGAACAGAACCGTCGCATTCCAGATTTTGCCCTCAGGTGGCTCCGGAATCGTATATGGCGGGGACCATGGCGAATTCGCGTACACGCGGGTATCCGTATAGGTTTTCATCTGCGTTGGCTCAAAACTGGCGGCGCTTTCTCGCCCCCTATAGACAGACCAGGAGAACCGAAGGCCCGGTCCCGACGAAGCAACAATTGATGAAGGAGGTCGATAGATTTGATCCGGTGTTCGCGGTGGCGGGCGATTAGAGCGAGATGGAAAGTCATCGGGATCATTGGCATGTACCGACAGAGACATCGGGACACCTACACGAGCGGTACGATAGGTGTCGCCTCGCACTTCTAGCTCAGGTGCAATATTGGATCTCAATCGATCATCTAGGCTGCCGAATGCCCCTCCCACCTCGGTCGAGATCACCTGGGCATCGATTCGATAATCTGGATACAAGCTGCCGAAAGCACGGGCCACACCGTGCTGACTGTTCAAGGTCCAAACAACCTCCTGATCGCCAAAATCTGCAGGGACATCAATGGTGAACAGAAAAGGATTCCTGCGAGGATAAAAATGCGTTGGCTGCCCCATATCAGCAGCTTCTGCGTCATATCCATCGAGCTCGAGGTCATCAAGCTCGGCTCCATCAATAACTGAGAAATAATTATCCTGGCCTATAGGAATATCGAAATGTTGCTGCCAGTTTGAATTCATATATCCAAAAAAAAGCTTGAAGCTGCCATCGTCATTTGGCCACCACCCTTCAAAAGCTGGAGAAACAACTCCCCCCCTCAGGATCATCCGTCGCTCTTGAGCGAAACTCGACAAACTCTTCACAACAGTAAGAGCCAAGCAAATCCAGACCGCCGATCTCACCAGTGAGGTGCTAGTCATCGCTGCTAGCACCTTCCGTGTATTCCGGCACTGGTGCCCAACACAGTGGGCAACCAACATCATAGTCGTTGCGGTCTTTCATCTGTTCTCTGCGGGCTGCCATTTCCTCTTGGAATTGTTCTTCCGTCATCGTGACCGAATAGCCAAGATCAATAAACATATTCGAGACCGAACGCCGGCCACCACCTGCCCAGTTGCGAGAATCAGCCAGATTGGGGTTCGCATCGGTAGTATCCATAAACGCGATGGTCCTCAGAACTGTTCCTTTAGGCAACAACGGCGCCCTATCCTCTTTATAGATGTATTGCTTTACCCAATTATGGTCGTATCCAACGCAGTTGAGGGTAAAAATATTATGGCCCCATATCGCTTCTAAGCACATGCGAACGCCAGGGGCATGAAGGTGTGGTTCAAAGGCCATTATCTTTGTGTGCTCTTGTAACACGACATAGTTCGACAGTTCTTGATTAGCCCTGTTTGGCAAGATGTCTAGATCGATGCCGTTCCCAGTACGCGGACCACGGCGACTATATCTAGGCTCATAGCCCCTGGGGAAGAAAGTAATTCCAAATTCCAGATGTCCGGTAGTCTCTCTACCGTTTGAATGCATATGTGCAGCTCTGAGGTGCAGCGCTGAACCGGCTTGTAATAAGCGTCCAGCTGACTCTGGAAAGACATCCGCATTTCGACCAACTTCGTGGATAGGCCAGCTTATTGATGTATCCGGCATGATGTAAGTGCCATCCGCACTCAACACACCACTCTGATAAGTCATGTGGTGGAAAATATAGCGACCACCAACTGTACTTGTACCGACATCATTCGGAATGTCGTTGACCTCACGAACTTCAATCGATTTTACATAACGATCTTCGGTGAGTCCGGTTGGTACCAATCCGATGTCGCCCCACCAGTCTGGGCCGACTGCTGGCCTAGTTTGGTCTGAACTCGTCAGCACTAGCTCTGGCTCCCCAAGGGTCCAATCATTGCCGCTGGAGAAGACAAGAGGAGGTGGCTCGTCAGCAGGATTACCGCGAGGAGCACCGTTACGAGCCCAAGCCTGAATCATTGCCAGATCAAGATCTGACAAAGAATAATCACTTTCAAAGCCATCAGTAATCCCGATATCTTTTTCAACGTACCACGGAGGCATAGCTCCCATCCGATCACGAATAGCTGTCCGGTGCATTATTACTGGAGCCCAAGGACGAACCTCTTCATAGCTGGTAAACGACATCGGTCCACCACCGCCTGGACGGTGACATTGAACACAGCTACGTTGCAAGATAGGCGCAATGTGCTGCGAATAATTTACCGATTTGGCGTTGACGTCCCAATCGTCTATATCGAAGTAATGAGGTTGGCGGTTGGCAAGAGTCTCGTTTTGGGCATGCGCAACGAGCGCCACAGAGTTGAGAAGAGCAAATGCAAATAGCGACAGACAATTGTTTCGCATAATCATTTCGGTGACCTCATTATTTTTTTTATTCTGAGTCGGCACGTCTACCCCAAGCCAACACCCATTCCAAGTGAAGTATTCCGAGCCCAAATCTGAGCAAGAGGAGCAGGTAACCCCTCTAACGAAGCCCATTCAGGTCTAGATGGCGGTATGCAAAGGCCCTTAAACGCAACTTCATGGTACCGGAAATGAGACTCATTCGGGAAGGGCAAATGCCATCAGAGTGGTTCCTGACGGTATTAACACTAACTGGCGATTACCCAGCATAAAAGTCATCGCCGCAGCGCCCCAAATGCGGGCGCCTGTCTGATAGTGCCACAGGTTATCGCCATTGTCAGAATCAAAAGCCATGAAATTGCCCTCATGATCGCCAGCAAAAACCAGACCTGCCGCCGTGCTCATGACCCCGCCAAATGTCGGTGACGGATAAGTGAATTCCCAGACAAGGTCACCTGAGTGAATATCTAAAGCCCGCAGGGCTCCACTACCCTGCTCTGCGTCAATCAGGACAGTTCCGCCAAAATTTGACTGCCCCGGCGCATCAATTGGCTTCTCCGGTACATAGGTTGCACATGTTTCTCGAGCCGTAAGGATGAAAAGGTCATGTTCCGGAACAAACGTTGGCGGCATAAAGTTGGTAGAACCCCAGGGGTCTGGAACACACCCCTGACTACCATCATTTAACACGATAGGCCTACCAGCCACATCAAGTTCGCGAGCCCAGGTAGTTGCCGTGAAAGGTTTGCCCAACAGCAGTTCCCCTGTCACCCGATCAAGTACATAGAAAAACCCGTTCCGATTACCCACCATGACCACCTGTCGTAGCCGTCCTTGCCAGTCCACCTCAGCTAGAACCGGCATGTGATTTGAATCCCAGTCGTTAAGATCATGCGGAGTGAATTGATAATGCCAGCGTAATTCACCCGAATCCGCATCAAGCGCCAACAAAGAATTCGAGTAAAGATTGTCACCGGGTCGAGCTTCTCCGTAATAATCTGGGTTAGGGTTTCCCACACCCCAGTAAATGAGATTCAAATCTGGATCAAAGCTGCCATTCATCCAAGTTCCGCCACCTCCTGCCGCCAAGACTTCCGGATCGTCCGGCCAGGTTTCACTTCCCGGCTCACCGGGACCGGGGATTGTATTGAATCGCCAAAGTCGCTCGCCGCTCTCTGGATCGTACGCATCGATAAATCCTCGGGTCCGATATTCTCCTCCCGAGATTCCCACAATAACTTTATCATCAAGCACGAGAGGAGCTAACGTTGCTGCATATCCGATCCGGTAATCCTCCAGCTCAACTTCCCACAAGATATCGCCATTACGACGATCAAACGCTAACAGGTGAGCATCCAATGTGACCATGAACAGCCTGTCTCCCAACATTCCAAAACCCCTGTTCACTGGCGCACTGGCGCCGTAGGTTAAATCGTTAGGGAGATTCCTCCGGTAGCGCCAGAAAGTCCTGCCGGTGTGGGCATCAATGGCCCAGGCATTGTTGTTGGAACCAGTAACATACAGTACACCATCATCGGCAAGAGGCGTGGCCTCGAAACCGCGCCCCCGAGTAGTCGTTCCGGTTTGGAAGGTCCAGATAGGTCTCAACTGGGATACATTCTCAGGCGTAATCTGCTTCAGCGGGCTGTGTCTTTTCCCAGAGTAATCTCCGGAATAAGTTAACCACCGTTCAGGATCGCTGAATCCTGCCAGGAGATCTCCATAGGAAGGGCCTTCCTGAGCACTCAGCCTCGAACCAAATATAGCGCTGATAATCAAGCCAGGTAGCAAGGTCGAAAGCAGTTTGCTCATTATCAGGCTCCGCTCTGCAGAAAGTTGAAGATATCGAATAGCTCCTGATCGATAAGCTTGCGGGAAGCAAACTCAGGCATTAATGATCCTGAAAGCCGTTCGACCGTCTGCAGATCTGCCTTGATTACAGAGCGCAATCGTCCGGTGTCGTCCTGAAGCTGAATACTAAATGCGTCTTCGCTTTTTATCAGGCCGGTAATCTCACGACCCTTTGAGTTAATGAGACGCACAACTTTGTAGCCTCGTCCAACAAAAGCATCCGGATCACGCACCGATGCGACCAGACTCTCTAACGAGCGTTGTAACGTGATGCCGGTGAGGTTTGGCCCAAGACTCTCGCCCACGCCATGAGCGCGGTGGCATTCTGAGCAATTTTCAACAAACGCCTCGCGGCCGGCGCCTCTGTCACCGACAGGTAAACCGATCACTCCGGTTTCCGCGACGCTCTGTAGATACGCAACCAACATCCACACTTCCGTATCTGTCAAGCTATGAGAAGGCATGATACTGCCTGGTATACCATTGCGAATACTACCGAATACGGCACCAGCACTGAGCTTCTGTCTTTTCCAAATCTGAGTCAAATCGGGCGCTTCGATGCTTACTATTCCCTTGGCATCAGCGCCATGGCAGGTCGCACATTGCGCTCGAAAAAGCCCGGCCCCACCTCGAATCGCCCGGGCATCGCCTTCAAAGGGATTCACAGATTGACCGAACAGCGGAGGAGCTACGACGAAGAGCAAAACGGCCAATGACAGCAGTGCGCCGGGATAGCCGCTTGCGCATAGGTTCAAAGAGCCAGACCCTGAAGATCGGTATATTTTCATAGTTGCCCGGTCATTTCGTAATCGGAGTTATTTCCCAGCCCGACAGTTCATCGCCATGATTGGAAGGTAGCCTGCCCAAACGATTGGCTGTTGCGAAAAGTACCACAGGTCTGTCAACTGGGTCGGTGGTGGCAATGGTGTCTTATTGCTGTTATCGTTTGAAAAATTAAAACAATAATCGGTAGTCATGGGAGCCATCATGAATTCGAATCCGAAAAAATTCAAAGAATTTCTTACTTCTGCCTCAGCCGCGGCATTGCTGGGCATCGCCGTGCTCGCCACACAAACAGACATCATTTCAGCACAAGCCAGCAATTTCCAGGGAGGCGCACCACAGGTAACAGAAGGGCCTGACGATGCACGCTACATTCGCATTCTCTTCCCTGCCGGAGTGCGTTCATCGTGGCACAGTCACACTTGGGGACAGCTGCTCATGATCGAGGAAGGAGTCGGCTTGCATCAGATTCGCGGAAGAGCAATCGAAGAGTTTCAGCCAGGTGAGCCGTTTTGGACACCGGCAGGGGTCGAGCACTGGCACGGCGCTCATCCAGATGTCGATGCGCTGCAGCTTACGATATATGAAGGCACTGTGAACTGGCTCGAGCCAACGACCGATGAGCAATATGGCGGAATTCGCTACCGCCCCATGTCTCGCTCCTCGAATTAGCCAGCAACTGACAAAAGCCTGAATTAGAAAAGGGTGAAGCCACTTGGACTCACCCTTTTTTAGTGTCCCATTCAAACAATTTATTGACCTGACCTTGTTAATTGCCGAAATGAAGCTCACTAC
>DORE01000051.1 GCA_003514305.1 Gammaproteobacteria bacterium
AAAAGCCAGGCAAGAAAAAAGAGTAGGATAAACAGACCCCAACCGGTCAGTTTAGATAGCGGCTTCGCCAACAAGCTCTGTTGCTTTGAAGCACTGAATGCTGACAGGGCCGCCAGCCAGAGAAGAGTTGCCGCTGCTGCCACTAGGTTTCCATCCAAAGTGAAATGGCACTAATTAGCGATTGCCTATGGTATCACTGCGAGCAATCAATGCAAATATGTCAGCGCGCGACGGACCGCCTAATATGCATTGCCGAGCTTTCAAAAAAGGCTTCAGAGGCGGCTGGTTTGCACCTGGTGGTTACACATAATGGAGCAGAGAAAGCAGGTTCGCCTGCCTGCAGAATCTGGAGCTAACGGAATATCAGGCAGCTGCAAGCTCGCCATCATTCTTAGTTTCATTCATTAGCAGGTATTCGAACGCCGACAGACTTGCCTTTGAGCCTTCGCCCATTGCAACAACAATTTGTTTGTATGGCACTGTGGTTACGTCACCGCAGGCGAAAATTCCTTTGCTTGAAGTTTGACACTTTTCGTCTATCTTGATCTCTCCCCAAGCTGTCAGCTCAAGTACTCCGTCCAAGAACTGACTGTTAGGTACTAAGCCGATCTGAACGAATACTCCTGAAATTTCACATCGATGCTCGGAGCCGTCGCTACGATCTTCGTACAACAAGCCGTCCACTTTACCACTGCTAGAAGTGATCTCTTTGGTTGCAGCGTTTTTCACGATAGAAATATTTTCCCGAGCCTCAGCCTTGTCGATAAGGATCTGATCTGCATTCAACTCAGGCAGAAACTCGAACACAGTCACTGACTCTACAATGCCAGCTAAATCCAAAGCCGCTTCTATGCCCGAATTCCCCCCTCCGATCACGGCGACCTTTTTGCCTTTGAAAAACGGACCGTCGCAATGCGGACAGTAGGCTACGCCGCTGCCTAGATTTTCTTTTTCACCGGGCACGTCCAGTTCACGCCAACGTGCGCCTGTTGCAACGATAACAGCACGAGCTTTTATTTGTTCTCCAGAAGATAAGATAAGTGTCTTCATCTCTCCCGGCTCTAGCTTTTCGACGCGTAGATTTTCTTTTAGCGTGATCTCGTAAGCTTTTAGATGCTCCATCAAATCATCTGTCATCTGCGGTCCAGTCGTTTTGTTGACGGAGATAAAGTTTTCTATTCCCAGGGTATCCTTGACTTGGCCTCCAAATCTTTCAGAGACAATGGTCACTTTTAGTCCTTTGCGAGCGGCATAGATCGCTGCGCTGACGCCTGCCGGTCCGGCGCCAATGAGAGCGATATCCTGCACAGGCAAAGAGCTTTCAACCGGCACCGCCGATGCTCCCGGGTTAAGCTCGATAAGCTTATCAATCAGGCTCGCCGCGTCTACTTTACCGTCTGCAAAACGTCCTCCGTTTACAAAAATACTGGGCACTCCTTGTATCCCTCTGTCTGTTATCAAGTCTTGAAACAAGCCGCCATCGATGGTGTTGACAGAGATATTGGGATTTAGCAACGCAAATTGGTTAAGCGCCTGCACAACATCTGGGCAGTTGTGACATGATAAACTCACGAAAACCTCGAAGCACAGCTCATCTGCTATGTTCTTGACCAGAGCCTGCAATCCTTGATCAAGCTTAATGGCTGTGCCAGATGATTGGAGTATCGCAAGGACCAGTGAATTGAACTCGTGGCCGCTGGGAATGCCAGAAAACTGGATGCCGGTATTTGTACCATCAGCCTCTAACACGAAGCTTATTGGACTGGTAAGTTTGAGATCCTGCTCTGCCACAGAAATTCGGCGTGATGCACTGGCAACGTCACCGAGAAAATTTAGCAGCTCCTCCCGCTTGTCGTGATCGCCATTTTGCACGATAAGCCTGACGTCGCACTTCATATCTTTGGTGTAGACTTTTAAAGTGTCGAGTATTTCTTCGCTAAACATGGATTCTTTTCTCGCCTAGATTGCTATTTGGTGCATTAGTTTTTGGCTTGGGCAGCGTGGGGCGCAATTACGCCCCGGTTATAGACTTAGTCATTAAGGTTTGTTCAGATCTTGCCTACCAAGCTCAACGACGGTGCGAGCGTCTCTTCACCCTCTTTCCATGCGGCTGGACAAACTTCGCCGGGATGTGCCCTCACGTATTGCGCGGCCTTAACTTTATTAAGTAAATTTTCTGCGTCGCGGCCGATCCCTTCAGCGGTAAGCTCCATGGCTTGAATGATCCCGTCTGGGTCGACAACGAAAGTGGCTCTATCAGCTAGACCCATGCCAGGACGCATCACTTCAAAGTTGCTAGTGATTTCGCCGGTCGGATCCCCAATCATCGTGAACTTGATTTTATTGATGGTCTCAGACGCATCGTGCCAGGCTTTGTGACTGAAATGTGTGTCAGTTGAAACAGAGTAGATTTCTACATCCCGGCTTTGAAACTCTTCATACTTGTCGGCGAGGTCACCCAATTCTGTTGGGCATACGAATGTCCAATCGGCCGGATAAAAGAAGAACACTGCCCATTTCCCTTCTATAGCCTTTTCAGACACTTCTACAAACTCTCCTTGGCGAAAGGCTTGCGCGGTAAATGGTTTAACTCGGGTATTTAATAACGCCATATGAAGACTCCTGTCTGTGGTTGAATAAAATGTTCACATACAATGCTAATCCGAGCGAAGAGATTTAAAAAATTGGAAAAATTGATCCCATTGATCGAAAAAAACGATTGATGGTTGGACGAGAATAAAGTGCAGACCAAAGATCGCTTTCTTTTGAGAACTATGCCGATCTTGAACTCTTATCATCCAGTTGAGGTCTGTGTGAAGGTGGGTACTTATGAGGG
>DORE01000145.1:0-22202 GCA_003514305.1 Gammaproteobacteria bacterium
CATACCTGGCCACGGGCCCAGCGACGCAATCGCGACCTTACCTACAATCCGATGTCCTACGAGGATTTCAAGATCGAATATGCTGGGCTCGACTGGGACAGCTATTTTGCTGCAGCGGGAATTGAAAGTCTTACAGATCTCAATGTTTCATATCCTAGTGCCATGTCACCCATTATGGATCTTGTTGCCACTCTCCCAATTGAGGAGTGGAAGAGCTTCATGACCTATCGCTTTATTGTCGATAGCGCTAGCGTGCTCTCCGAAGAAATCGATCAAGAGGCTTTCCGCTTTTACTCAACCGTGCTCAATGGCGTGCCCGAGCAGCGCGAACGCTGGGAGCGTGGCGTAATGCGGGTGGGCTCTCTGAACAGTCTGGGCGAAGCGATTGGGCAGGTTTACGTCCAGCGCCACTTTCCCGAATCGGCCAAGACACAGATGGATGAGTTGGTAGAAAACCTGCGCGCCGCGCTGCGTCAGAGCATTGAGCAAAACGACTGGATGAGCGCCGACACGAAAGAAGAGGCTTATAAAAAATTGGAAGCCTTCAGGCCCAAAATCGCCTATCCGGACGAGTGGAAAGATCTCTCCTCGATCGCGATTAGCCGAGAAAATCTGTTTCAGAATGCGCAGAACATACGGATGTTCAACTACGAGGATGAAATTAGCCGGCTTGGGAAGCCGACCAACCGTGAGGAATGGGGCATGACGCCGCAGACTGTCAATGCCTACTATAATCCTTCTTTCAACGAGATTGTCTTCCCAGCAGGTATTTTACAACCTCCGTTTTTCGATCCAGCTGCCGATCTCGCCGTCAACTACGGGGGAATCGGTGCTGTGATCGGTCACGAGATGGGTCACGGATTCGACGACCAGGGCTCAAAGTCCGATTGGCAGGGAGTTCAGCGTAACTGGTGGACCGACGAGGATCGCGCTAATTTTGAGTCACAAGCTAATGCGCTCGCTGAGCAATACGATCAGTTCGAACCGGTTCCGGGCTACTTCATCGACGGAAGATTTACCCTCGGGGAAAACATTGGAGACGTAGGCGGTCTGTCGCTGGCCTATCGAGCCTACAAAATGGCGCTGAATGGAGAGGAAGCTCCGGTGATTGATGGATTGACCGGCGACCAGCGTTTCTTTCTGGCATGGGCCCAAGTCTGGCAACGTAAATACCGCGAAGACGCACTCATACAGCGGCTGACGACAGACCCACATTCTCCGTCTAAGTTCAGAGTGAATGGTGTGGTGCGCAACTTCGATGAGTGGTACGACGCTTTCAACGTGCGATCTAGCGATGAGCTATATTTGCCTCCAGAAGACCGCATCAGGATCTGGTAGATCAAAATAGAATATCAGGGTAGTTTGTAGCTACCCTGTTTTGCACTTCAAATAGATGAACTTTTCAGAAGCCGCCCGATATCATAAAAATCAGGCTTCATTCACTGACCTCCCTGGAATTCTCGACAACGACGCTCTCCTTGATTGCAGGTCAGTACGCAATGGCATAGGCTTCTCGTCTCGGGTCGGCCGCAGCAGTCAGCACGCCAGTCGCTGGGTCACGGTGAATCATTTGCGCACCTCCGAATGTCGCGGTCCATCCTTCAATGACGTTAAGCTCATGGCCTCTGGTTTTGAGCTCTAATAAAACCGCTTCAGCGACCCGGTTTTCAATCGCTAGCCTTGCACCTGTTTGGGAACGAAACCGAGGAGCCTCTATTGCTTGCTGAGGGGTCATGCCAAACATAAGCAAATTATGGGTAATCTGTATGATCGTTTGCGTCTGGCTATCTCCGCCAGGCGTTCCGAGCGTGAAGGCAAACTCACCATCCGGATATAAAGCCATCATAGGCGACAGAGTATGATAAGGGCGCTTTCTTGGAGCCACCTGATTAGGATGACCAGCCTCCAAAGTAAACAGTGCGCCGCGATTATGAAGCAGAATCCCGGTAGCTTCGTCCAGTAACCCGGAACCAAACCCAGCAAAATTCGACTGTATCCAGCTCACCGCGTTACCCCATTGGTCTACCGCAGTTATATAAACGGTGTCTCCCGCATCAGAGCGGCTGCTATTTTGCGAGGGTGCAGCCAACTCACCAAACCCCGGCGTGACTTCAACAGCGGCAACCGCCATGTCAACTGCCTGTGCTCGTTGCCGCAGATAGCCAGGATCAAGCAGTTGGGGCACTGGAACATTCACCAGTTCCGGATCTGCTACCCAACGGTCACGGTCAGCGAAAGCCAGCTTTTTTAGCTCTATCAGCGTATGCAGATAATCCGCCGAATTTTGCCCCTGCTGTTCCAAGTCATAGGACTTCGCCATTTCAAAAAGCGCGAGCTGCGTAACGCCCTGCGTATTCGGTGGCATCACGATAAACACGTGGTCAAGGTAATCTCCTCGAAGAGGAGTTACCCAGGAAGATGTATGATTGGAAAAATCTTCGGGGCGCAGGTAACCACCCTGCTCAGTGATAAAAGCCGATAACTTTTCGGCGATAACGCCCTCATAGAAGCCCTCCTTGCCCCGGGTGGCCAAGATCTCCAGTGAATCTGCCAAGGCCGGATTTCTCAGCAAGCTGCCCACCGGAGGCGCGGCGGCGTTCGGGAGGTACAGATCCAGACCAGCCTGATTGAGGTTGGATCCCTGTTCTTCGAAATCCCGTGCTAATCGGGTCGATACTGCAAATCCATTGCGAGCGTAGTCAATCCCTGTTGCTAGCAAATCATCCAAATTCATGCTGCCATATCTATCATGTGCATCGAACCAGCCAGCCACGGCACCGGGCACGCTGACCGACAGTGGTCCGGTTTCTGGGATTTGATCAGCCCCGGCCGCTGCAAAAAATTCGGGAGTTGCGAGGGCTCCCGACCGACCACTGGCGTTGAGCGCCGTGATCTCGCCCGTATCTCCATCGTAAAAAATCCCGAATGCATCACCCCCTATCCCGTTCATGTGCGGACGCACGACAGCCAACACTCCTGCCATCGCAATTACGGCGTCCGTCGCATTTCCGCCGCTTTGCAAAATCTTAAGCCCAGCCTGTGCAGCCAGAGGATGTCCCGCAGAAACCGCGCCAATCCTGCCTCGCACGTCCGGTCTATTCTGTAGGGCATATTCGGTAGTTAAGGGAGATTGAGCCGTACCCAATTTCGCAGCCAATTCTGACTCAAAAGGATCCGGTTGTGCTTCACCACAGGATGTCAGACCCAGTGCTAGAACACAGATTGTAAAGAAAAGATGACGAGTTTGTGTTCCCAACATTATGGAGCTCCAGAAAACGACAGGCCGATCAACAGTATAAACTTAAGTCCCAGCGAGGATGAATAGACAGTCACTGACAGTAACTGCGTCCGCAGCTTACCGGGATCATCTACTTTGCTGATAGTGATGATTTAGTGAGTCGAAATGTGTTCCGATTGTTCGAAAAGAGTAATAATTCCCGATAAATGCTTAATTGGCTTCTCTATATAGCTTCGCGCACCTGCCGTCCTGGCAGGCGGTTGCCGGCATAAGCAATAATGCACCAGTGGCAGATATAGCGTACGCCAAATGATATGTGACCGCCTAATGTTTGGCGCTCCGACAACTCAGTGCGTAAGATAGATTCCCCGATTGTGAAGGCTGTGACGAACTAATTTCACTTTCCAAAGCGAACAAGAAGTAAACTTTGAACCGATTCATCCAACAGTTTGACGAGAGCGCTCGAACTGCAGTCACGCAAGATGAGACCGTGCCCGGCTGGTCTGTAGGCCTCGTCCTTTTCGGCATTTGCTTAACCCTTCCTACTTTGTATACCGGGGCAATCACTGCTGGACAACTGGGTTTCGTCAATACCGCAAAAGCGATCGGATTAGCCTCAGCGGTGCTTGCCTTGATGTCAATTCCTGCTGCGATTGTTGGTGCAAGAACCAGACTCAGCAGCTATCTCATCATAGAATTTGTTTTCGGAAGAAAAGGCTCTGATTATGTCAATGCCTTGCTAGCTTTTTCCTTGTTGGGATGGTTCGCGGTGACAGCAGGATTCTTTGGTCAGACGCTCGCGATTGCGCTCAGTGAAATATGGGACCTTTCGCTACGTACTTGGCCCCTCACCCTTATCTCTTCCCTACTGATCTTATTAACTACCCTATTCGGATTCAGGGCTATTGACCGCCTGGCCCTCTTTGCTGTCCCTTTGCTGGTCTGTTTTCTGATTTATGTGAGCATGCTTGCCATGACAGGCGTAAGTTGGGGTACGGTGCTTAGCATCCAAGGCACTAATCCGGACTACTTTTTTACCGCCGTCTCTACGGTAATTGGTAGCCTCATAGTCGGTGTAGTATTGATGCCCGATCTGTCGAGGTATGCCCGCACTACGGCAGACTGTGTCTCCGCCTCACTGCTGGGCAATGGCCTGGGCAATTTCTTTGCCATGCTCATGGGGGTGCTGCCAGCCATGGTCACTGGCCTATTAGATCCAATGGCATACATGATCCACCTTGGACTAGTCGGCAGCGCATTCATTATTCTGGTCTTCGCTACCTGGACAACCAATAGCGTAAATCTATACAGCACAACGCTGGCCGTTGCCGTTGTCAGGACGAAAACGCCAGAATGGCAGCTGATGCTCGCCAGCGGGGTTGTCGGAACGGGCCTGGCCGTCCTGGGCATCACAGAACATTTTATCGTGTTTCTAGAATGGTTGGGTGTTATTGTCCCGCCGATCGCAGGCATTTACCTGGTCGACTACTTCGTGCTCAGACAACGGCGGTTCTCACCAGACTTGCGCGAAGGCGTTCCTGACTATGACAAGGCGGCGATGGTCGCTTGGGTCATTGGCACAATAATATCAGCGATTATGTTTCTGACCGAGTCATCGTTTTCTAATATTCCAAGTCTCGACGCTCTGGTGGTGACAGCTCCAATTTACCTCGCCTGTCGCAAACGCTGGCCGTCGTCACTCAGCCGGAGCCTATCCGCACCATGAGAATCGGTATAGACGTCGGTGGCACCCACACTGATGCAGTTCTCATGGATGGCATGGAAATCTTGTGCGCCCACAAAGCCCTGACCAGCAACGATGTGCGTCAGGGCATCATTGACGCACTGGACCAAGTGATGACTGAAGGGCGGGTCGATTTGAATGCGATTAAGGCAGTTATGATCGGCACGACACACTTTACCAATGCTATTATTGAAAGAAGGCAGCTGAGCCCAACAGCCATTATCAGAGCCTGTCTCCCGACTGGCTCGGGCCTCCCTCCAATGTGCGACTGGCCGTCGGACATCGCCTCCGTGCTGGGTTATCACGGCTACATGATCGGCGGCGGACATCTGTTTGACGGCAGGCAAATCTCTTCTATCGATGAGACGGCCCTTGATCAGGCGATCACCGACATTATCTACAACGGAGTGAAATCCATTGCAGTGTCTGCAGCTTTTTCTCCGGCTAATAATCTTCATGAACTCAAGATTGCAGCGCAAATCAGACGCCGCATACCTGACGCCAGTATATCTATGAGCCATGAAATTGGCCGTCTGGGCATTCTTGAACGCGAAAATGCGGCACTGCTTAATGCGAGCCTCAGCGAACTCGCAGCAAAAGTAGTATCTAGCATGGAGGCCGCACTCACTGAACGCGGCTTACAGTGCCCATTTTTTGTCAGTCAGAATGATGGCACCCTTATGTCTGCCAAATTTATCGCACGCTATCCAGCCCTGACTTTCTCCAGCGGGCCAACCAATAGTCTTCGAGGCGCAGCGGTTCTGTCCGGGATGAAAGATGCTTTGGTTGTCGACATCGGCGGAACCACCCTGGACGTCGGAGTTCTGTCTAACGGATTTCCCAGAGAGAGTAACAGTCATATAGCCGTCGGCGGAGTGCGCACCAATTTCCGAATGCCCGACATTCTTCCCATCGGCCTGGGCGGCGGCAGCCTGGTTACCGATGAGGGCGCAAGGGTGGGACCACAGTCCGTCGGCCATAAACTGGTGAGCGAGGCCATAGTATTCGGCGGTTCAACCCTGACGGCGACCGATATCGCAGTAGCGAATGGCTCAGTCAAAGTCGGAAACACGTCCCTTGTGCAGACGCTGGACCCTGCTTTGGTGGAGCGGTCAACGAAGCGTATCCATGACATCATAGACGAAGCCATCGACAAAATGCGCCCCAGTGAAACGCCCGTTCCTGTCATCCTTGTCGGTGGCGGCGCGATTCTTGTGTCCCGTGAGTTAGACACCGCTTCCAGCGTTATCGTGCCAGACCATGCGGGCGTGGCTAATGCCGTTGGTGCGGCAATTGCTCAGGTGGGGGGCGAAGTCGAACAAATCGTCAGCTTCAGCAAACAAGACAGGGCTCACGCGCTGGAAGACCTAACCCAGCAAGCACAGGCCAAAGCGATAGCCGCAGGCGCCGACCCTAAGTCACTTAGGCTGCTGGACATCGAAGAAACTAGCGTAAGCTACATGGATGATGAAGCTGTAAGAATTCGGATCAAGGTTGTCGGAGAGCTTCGTCACACGAAATGAAGACTATTGGAGCGGAACACATAAAGGATTTATGCAACGGCGCAGCATTTCTCGCAACCGGCGGAGGCGGCGATCCTTATATTTCGCAATTACTGGCAGAACGGATACTACATCAGTATGGTCCAGCCCAACTAATCTCTCCGGATGATCTACCAGACGAAGCGTTTGTGGTAAGCATTGGTATGGTTGGCGCACCCACGGTTACCCTTGAGCAGCTACCCACCGTTGATGAGGCAATCTCCGCTCTTAACCGGTATGAAGCCGTCACGGATAAACATATCGACGCCGTCATTCCGTTCGAAATCGGCGGCGGAAACAGCACCATCCCGCCCTTTGTTGCTGCGATGAAAGGAATTCCCTGCGTCGATGGGGACGGCATGGGCAGGGCGCTGCCTGAGGCCCAGATGATGACTTTCCCAATCTATGGCGTCAAACCGACACCTGCCATTATTGTCGATTCATTTGGCAACTCGGAGCTGCTGGAATGCGCAGACGCGCTGAGCTTCGAAAAAGAAATTCGGGCGAAGGCAGTAGCTATGGGAGGCATGATCACTTCCGCAGAACACGGCATGACCGGCGCTCTGGTGAAGCGCAGTGCGGTTCCGCATACCCTTAGCTTCGCGACTAAACTCGGCGCGCTGCTTCGACAACACGATGGCATTATTGATGCAATCGAACCGGACCTTTTTGCTCTGTTTAATGCCAGCGACTACGGGGTAATCAAGCGCCTTTTCACCGGCAAGGTCGTCGATACCACACGCAAGATTATTAGTGGATACGACGTCGGCACAGCCACGTTGCAGAGCTTTAATGACGCCAGCCGCAAAATGGAGATCCTGATTAGAAACGAGTATCTCGTCGCCAGCATTAATGGGCGGACGGTAGCCAGCGTACCGGATCTTATCTGCATCGTGGAGCAGGAAACGGCGCGACCTCTAAATGCTGAACGAATGCGGTATGGACAAAGGGTAGCCGTTTTCGGCATCGGTTGTACCCACCACTATCGCACTGCGCGGGCACTGTCAGTAACAGAGCCTCGCGCCTTTGGGTTTGACCTCGACTACATTCCCTTAGAAGAGATCGACTTTCCCTAGTTATTATCTCGAGCTGAGATAAAGCCGCTCGATCTCCCATGACAAGAGTGACGGAGAGAGGCTGACATCATTACACAGCAGGATAGTAGAAAATTGTTCCGTGGGATAACGCGCATAAAAAGTGGCCACTCCGAGCCACCCGCCACCGTGATAGATCCGCTCTTTACCGTTCGCTCTGCCGATGTTCTGGCCATTGGCATACAGCGTATTCGGTGCGGAGGGCATGGGGCTGTTGGGAGTCAGAAACTGCGCCATCAACGCTTCGGGATTGAGGCCCAGAGTCGGCTTATAAAAGTGAGCGTCCCAAAGCGCCAGGTCGTCTAGATTGGTATGTAAACCACCATCTCCGACCCAGAAGAGATTGGTCATATCAGTCACATAACCGCCGGCCTCGGGGCGATAGCCGCTAGCTCTGTTCTTTACGATTTCAACCGGATCGTCACTGAAAAAAGTGCTGCTCATGCCAAGAGGCTCAAAGATCTTTCTGGCGGCGTATTCCCGCAAAGATTCGCCGGACACTTCCTCTACCAGCATAGAAAGCAGGAAATATCCCAGGTTGCTGTAGCGATAGGATTCATCCGGTGGTTGTCGCAACGGGATCTGCTTCACCACGTCGAAGAACTCGTCAATACTCAAATAATCTTCATTGCCAAGGCGAAAAAACCCTCCGGCAACAGACTCAAGGTTAAGCCCGCCCTCGACTGGACCGTCTTCACCTCCAGAGACAAAGTCATAGTCTGCCATACCGGCTGTGTGCCCGAGCACCGCATTGATACTGACCGAGTAGCCGTAGCTGCGTAGCTCTGGCAAATATATTCGAATGTCTTCTTCGAGGTCGACCATACCTTCTTCAGCCAACAATAAAACCGCAAACGCGGTAACCTGCTTTGACAAAGATCCGGTTCGATGCACCTGCGTACCATCCAGCGGAACGTCTAATTCGAGATTAGCCAGCCCATAGCCTGACCGGTGAACCAATTCGCCTTTCACAATCACACCAACACTGCAGCCAGGATCAGTAACAGCATCTATATGAGCAAAAACGGCATCTACCCTATCGCTGAATTCATCGGCCGTAGCTAATGAGGGAGTCAGAATTGCAATGAGTGTTGTGCCCAAAATTCGATTGAGAAAACTTGTCACAGGGAGATTCTCCAAACCTTATTTGCCAAAATTATCTCGGATTAACGCCGGACTATACACTTCGACTTTCTCTTTGTCAGGATTGAGGGAGTATTTGAGAAATCTAAATTCCAGCTTCATCAGCAGGCCAACCGACTACAAGTTGTTCTCTGCTGTAATTGGCCAAATGCCTCGGCCAAACGTCGCAACTTCAACTCTGGCCAATCTTAGCCTTAAACGATCTACTACTGTGAGACGTTCGCCAAATCTCAATCTTGGTCGCCATAATGCGCTGAGCGAACGCGCTGATACGGGCCGACCACTTTGACCAATCCCCCTGATTTTAGGGGTTCTAATTTATCGCAAAGCGAATGCAGCTGAGGGCTCATTTTCTTGCCGTTAGTACACTAGCACGCCTTCCGTAAATTTAACGCTACAAGCGACGTGATATGGTTCGACTTCCACCAGCAAGGCAGTGCCTCGTAAGAACAGCGAAATCATGAAAACACCAGGCAACTAAGTCGTAATCTTTTTAGTAATAGTCGGCAAATTGCACTGAAATACCTCGCTGCCAAAGGTGTCGGACTGTTAATCGACATTCTCTGTCTGGCGCTCTGGTTTTGCCCTTTTGGATCATCGCAACCTCGAAGAAACCAACGGACTCACAAAGATAGACTGGCTATCAGACATGTCCTGTTAAAGCTAGCTTGCCTGAGTGTTCGACTTTTTCTCACAGCCATCAAACCCAAACCACCAAGCGGACATTTTGGTCAGTATCATACCTAAATGCGCTTCGTTTTTGATTTTATCCTAACTAAGGCGAGAAACTGGAGGCACGGGAAAAGAAATCATACTCTCCGTTTTCCGCGCATTCACTTGTCGTCTTAAGTTACAATTTGCAGCAAGCCACGCCACCGGATTAGCTCCACCATGCCAATCATCGAAGTTTGTGAGTTGCAAAAGCAATATTTCCTACCAGACGATAAATCGCAAAAATTCTTCGCAGTTAACGGAGTGTCGCTCTCGATCGAGCAGGGAGAGGTGTTTGGTATTCTCGGTCCTAACGGAGCCGGCAAGACCACTATCCTCGAAATGATCGAAGGCTTAAATGACATTGATGGAGGGGAAGCCCTTATTGACGGGATCAGTGTCAGTACCAATCCTTACCAAGTAAAAGAGCGAATTGGCGTTCAGTTGCAAGCCAACGAGTATTTCGACAACGTAAGTCTCGAAGAGCTTCTCTCGCTATTTGGTACCCTGTATCACAGAACAATAAACCCCGAGGCTCTACTTGAAAAAGTTCAACTAGAAGAAAAGGCAAAGGCAAAGCCTGCAGCCCTCTCGGGCGGCCAAAAACAGCGCTTTTCTATTGCGTGTGCTTTGGTAAACGAACCCAAGATCTTGTTTCTTGATGAACCAACGACGGGCCTGGACCCTCAGGCAAAGCGTAATCTGTGGAATCTGATACAGCGCTTGAATGGCGATGGAATGACGATTGTGCTGACCACTCACAATATGGAGGAAGCCGAGGAGTTATGCGATCGGATTGCAATCATGGACCACGGCAAGATAATCGCAGAAGGCACACCGCAAGAACTGATACTTGATTTTGCGCCCGAGCCGCCTGAAGCCCCTCTGCACGGTAACCTGGAAGACGTCTTCTTGTCGTTAACAGGTTATGGCCTAAGGGAATAACAAAAGATGATATTCACCCCACTCCAACGACATCTGACGTCAATCTTTTTAAAGATTTTCCTGCGAGACCGGCGTTCAATCTTTTTCAGCTTATTTTTCCCAGTCATATTTATGACCGTCTTCAGTCTGGCGAGTGACCGCGAACAAGAGCCAATCAACATCGGCATAGCCAACCTGTCGTCTAATGAGGTCTCCTCAGATTTTGTTCAACGACTGAGCGATTCCCCTATGTTCAATGCTGTCTCGGGAGAGTCCGAGCCGCTAAGAGAGGCACTGCTTGTCGGCCACCAGACGATGGTTTTGGAGTTACCTGCCGATTTTGGCGCATCGCCCGATACGGTTAGTTCTGAAATTAACGTGGTCGTTGATGCAGCCCAGGTCAGCCAGTTAGGCTTGATAATGCCAGTTTTGGAGCAAACCCTGTTGTCAATAGAACGGGAATTTCGCAGCATCGCTCCCATGTTTTCCATTACCATAGAAGACGTCCAAGCAAGATCTCAACGCTACATTGATTTCCTGCTGCCCGGATTAATGGCGTTGACACTTATGAATTTGTCCATTGCTGGTAGTGGCTTCAACGTCGTGGAATACCGGAGAAAGGGAATCCTCAAGCGGCTATTTGTCACCCCAATTGAACCAAAAGACTTCATAATCGCCATTGTATTCGCCCGTTTGACTATCGTATTGGTCCAGCTTACGGTGCTGATTTCCCTCGCTGTCGTATTGCTGGATATCCGGATTATCGGTAACTTCTTTGCTTACTATTTCGTAGTTATTCTGGGGACCGTTGTATTCCTGTGCCTCGGGTTTAGTCTAGGCAGTCTGGCGAAAACTCAGGAGACTATTGGCGCGCTCGGAAACATCGTTATCATGCCGCAAATCTTCTTGTCAGGTGTTTTTTATCCGATCGAGTCAATGCCAGAATGGGTACAACCGCTAGCACACCTGCTGCCGTTGTCCTTCGTTTCCACAGGAATGCGGGAGATCGCCAACGCCGGGGCAGCCTTGACGGAGATTATTCCAAGTTTGTTGGGTATCGCCGTGTGGTTGACAATCAGTTTCTTAGCTGCGACCCGACTCTTTCTCTGGAAAGAGGTTGCAAACTAATTGAACGTCTCCTAAATGTTCTTCCGATGATATGCCTCTTAACTGGGACTACCAGCGCCCTCGTGACAGCTCATCTAACCGCCTGCGCTGAGAGGATATTTGCCGAGCGCAATTGCTCCTTTGCCGTTCAGTATAGCGCTTTTGTCTGACCCATAAGGCGGAATGAAAATCCTGAGTAGCGCTCCAGCTATCACCGCGAACATCAACAGAAAAAAGCTGCTTAGAATCTATGTATGCCAACGCCTCTGTCTAGTCCAACTCAGCGAGCTGCTCTTTGTTGAAGGTCCTCAGTTTGTCAGTGTCGCCCGTACGAACCAACTTCGGCCAGTCAGGGTTCGCTAAGAGCGCGCGACCGACCGCAATCAAATCGAACTCATCGGCACCCATTCGGACAAGCAATTCTTCGATTCCAGCAACTTCTGCAGTTCCTTCACGATAGGTAGCGACGAATTCTTCAGAAAGCCCCACACTGCCCACACTGATGGTCGGCTTGCCGGTAATCTGTTTTACCCAGCCAGCCAGATTAAGCGGCGAGCCATCGAATTCCGGCTCCCAGAAGCGGCGGGTACTGCAATGGAAAATGTCG
This sequence comes from Gammaproteobacteria bacterium, assembly GCA_003514305.1. Taxonomy (GTDB): domain Bacteria; phylum Pseudomonadota; class Gammaproteobacteria; order Pseudomonadales; family Pseudohongiellaceae; genus UBA9145. Next base: position 12,110 of record DORE01000145.1, read on the forward strand.
ACTCCTGCATTCGACAGTGGCGCAAGAAATTGCTCTAGTTCTTCCGCAGTTTGCGCTAACCTCGCGCCATAATCCTGCTGTTTCCACTGAGAAAATCGCAGGATGATAGGAAAATCTTCACCAATTTCCGCTCTTATCGATTCCAAGATAGCGACTGCAAATCGGGTACGCTTGATCAACGACCCCCCATACTCGTCCTCACGAACGTTGGTCCCCTCCCAGAAGAAGTTATCAATCAAATAGCCGTGCGCCCCGTGTAGCTCGAGCGCATCGAACCCCAACTGTTTAGCATTAGCTGCCGACTGGGTGAAAGCGCCAATAATCTGATCAATTTCTGCTGTTGAGAGTGGCTTCAACACTTTTTTCCCTGGCCGCAGGTAGCCGGAAGGGGAAACTGTATGGTAGTCAGGGTACGGACCCTGTCCTGGCTTGCGAATTACTCCAACATGCCAGAGCTGCGGTGCGATTTTGCCGCCTGCGGCATGCACCGCCTCAACGACTGCAGCCCAGCCTTCCAGTGACTGATCATGGAATTTCGGGATCTGTACATGAGAAGAGGCTGCCTGATGAGGGACAGTAGTCCCCTCCGTGATGATCAGGCCGACTTCTCCCTCTGCACGGCGCCGGTAGTAGTCACATACTTCGACATCCGGAACACCCTGTGGCGAAAACTGTCTCGTCATGGGAGCCATCGCAATGCGATTGGGCAATTGTAGTTTCGGGTGGTTAAAAGGCCTGAAAAGTATATCCGTGTTCATTAATATCCCGTAATGACGCTTGAGACTTAGATTTTGAAGTCTACTGAGTCGGACCACCGTTTGTCGAATACAGAGTGGTCTTGCGTAGCCTCATTTCTTGCTCAGATAACGATGACCGAAAATTGCTGAGGTGGGGAGCAATTTCATTTTTCATCTTCTGCTGAAGTCAAACCCGATGTTCAAGTCAGTTCAATAAGCGCCAACTCCGCTGGCTTTATCATTAGAATCATTCCATCAGCGATAGGTTAAAGTGAAGTTTTCTGACTAGGGAGAGAAGGTCGGGTACTGATGACGAGTCTAAATCCGATAGCATCGTTGCGAACGCCGGGATCGACGCCACCTCTGATGGCGGCCCTGATGTTACCCAATCCGTCCGCAAAGGATCCGCCACGCATCACCCATAGCGCCTCGCTTTCCCGGGCTTCAAGATCATCGGACTCGGAGAAAGGATAGGGCTGCATGGGGCTGGCGGTCATTTCCCAAACGTTGCCAGCCATGTCAGATAGCCCCCACGCACATTCTAAACAGTCGACAGCATTAACGGCTCGTATTTCACCGCCGTTGAAATTTATACTCTCAGGGGGAAGCCCACTGCGCCAGGGGAAAATTTGTCCCTCAGTTCCACGCGCTGCTTTCTCCCACTCCGCCTCCGACGGCAGCGTTACGCGACCCCCGTTTTCAAGAAATGCCCTCAGCTCTGCTGGCGTCTGATCAGACTGCCGCAGAGCATAGTCAAGCCAGCGGGTATAGGCCAAGGCCTCGGGCCAGGTTACCCCTGTAATCGGCAAGTCAGGCGACAGGCCATCGACTGCGCTCGACGTCTGACCAGTAGCATTGAGGTAATCTAGGAATTGGGCCACGCTCGCCTCATAGCGTGCGATGTAGTAGGAGGGCAGCTCTGGGCGGCCCTGCCGGCGCGTTGGTGACCAGCGTTCGTTTCCGTAGGCCATCGGGTCGACCGCTGGATCACTGCCCATAGTAAAGCGCCCTGCCTCGATATGGACAAAGCCTAGGAGGGAGTCATCAGGCAAATACCAGGTCTCCGATGCGAATCCCGGCAACCTGGTCGGCAGCGGCACCGTCGGGGTTTGATCGCCAGCGTTATGCTGCTCCCGCTGATGCGCCAGAAAAAGTGCCACCGCGGTAATTACAGCGCTCATCAGCATAAAACCTAACGTACGACTGGGTACCGCGTTTTCAACTGAGGGGGCGATCTTACTCATCCAATCGGATTAGCTTTTATTGCAGGCGAAGGCCCAGTCATGCTCACAGGCCCGAGCGTACAAGTCTGCTTCAGGCCACTTCAAGAGATTACGGCTGCCTTCGCGCAACAACAAGCGTAAGTCTAAAGGCCTAGGGTCAGCGCTGACGAATCGATCTTCTGACAGCAAATTCAGACAGCCGGACTGAAACTTCAATTCACAGGACTTAGAAAAATAAGCGCTCGCCCTAGTTTCGTCCTTAGTCACAACAGCCCCTGAGCGGTAGAGGATGCCGAGCTCGTTGCAGGCCCAGCCGGAATTATCAGAGCAGTAAGTTGACTGCAGCTGAACCAGTCGCTCGCAGCTGTTCGCAACTCCATTTGCACAGGCTTGGCGCCAGAACGGCACGCTGTCTCCAGTATGCTTGCCGTCTGTCTTGCCGATGACACTCATGAGGCCAAACACCAAAATCCAGACGCTCATGTGGGCCAGATTGCCGCGACCGCCAAACCACGCGCTTTTCCAGAGGTTCAGCGTAGCCTCTGAATCAATCGACCGAACCATCCTGTCAATGAGCATCACACTCAAGTTGAGCACCGGCACGCAAAGTAATTTGTCGTAAAAGGTCGGCGCGCTAACCATATCCAAAAGGGTGTACAAGACGAACACGCCAATTCCATAAAGCATTCCGAACAACAGCTTGCCAAATGGTGTGCGGGGCGAAGTCGAAGGATCAGTAACCAGCAGATGCAGGCCCAGAAATACTGCAGCAGGAATGTCTGAATCAACAAAATAAGGCACACCGGCACCGAAAGAATAGAGCGTGCTGAAACAGAATAGGGTGATTGCGGCCATCCCGGCGACCAGGGTGATGGAAAAGAAATACATCACCACTAATCCGATTAGAAATAGGAAGGTGTAGATGTTTGGCGCTAACGTCAGGGTAGAAGCGATTTCCTGACCCCAAGTAATGCTGGTTGTATTAGTCGCGATCAACAGAAGCGAAAAAATACCTAGCGCAAAAGCGGAGGGATTAAAGATATGCACATTGCGCCCATCCCGATGCCAACGCACATACTCTTTCCCCATGAAGCCAACAGCAATCATCAGAAATTGGAGATAGAACCAGTCATCCCGGAACCACATAAACAGATTGGTACTGAAGATGATCGGGATAGGGCCGAAGCCCAGGGTATAATCGCGCTTGCGAGACCAAGCCAGCAACATGTCAAAGCTGAAGGCGAAGAGAACCTGCGCTGCCAGTAGCAAAAGGTGGTCGTAGACCGGTCTCCAGAAGTATCCCCAGTACATGTAAACACTAAATTGGACCATCATTTGGATGTAGTGCTGCTGGCGCAAAACTATCTTGAAGCCAAAAGCTTGTGCTGATTGGCGAGCTGCCAGGATCTGGAAAATCTGCCATACACTTAGGACAAGCGCTGAGCCTATAATCGAGTAGACCAGTGTCTCATTGCTTTGCACTCGCGGCGTGAATGCCAGTAGAAACAAGCCAAAAGTCAAAGCAGCGGTAAATTTGAAAGGGCTGAGACTGACGCCCATTTTAGGCGACCCTGACGGATCGGTTGCATGTGTGATGTGACTTTGTGTAAGGGTGGCCATACTACTCCTCGTGCCCACTCAGAAAAACTAGTCAGAGCATAAACCAGCTATCAGGCCAATTCAATTTCGCCCAACAGAATTGGCTGGCCACAATCAGTCTTGAAAAAGCTGGAAAACAGGCGTAGCTTCACTAATTCGGCCTACATAACAAGGCTATTAAACAAAAAGATTTGGAGGTTTCCATGTGCAAGCAAAACCTGACCAAACTCTCACTGGCTGTTGCCAGTCTCTGTCTGGCGCCGCTAGTGTTCGCCCAGGACAGTGAGATACCAAGAACGGAATACGGTCACCCCGACTTTCAGGGTTTTTATACATTTCGGACCATTACGCCCCTGCAGCGGCCGCGAGAATTAGAAAATCTGGAAGTCCTAACTCCCGAGCAGGCTGAAGAGTGGGAAGCCTACGAGAACCAGCGTCAGAATCGGGATCTAATCATCGATTCAGTCGGAGGGGCGGGCTATCCACCCGGCGTCATCTCTTACAATGAGTTCTGGTATGAGCGTGGCAGTGAGACTATCGCCGATCGCCGTACTTCTCTGATTTACGACCCGCCCAATGGCCGAATCCCAGGCTTAAACGAGGTCGGACGCGCGCGTCGAGTGGCATATCAACAGATGGTGTTTAATAGTGCTGGCCCTGAGGGGCGCACGACGGTAGACCGCTGTATCACTGGATTTGTCGGTGGCCCGCCTATGATCCCGGGTTCCTACAACAACAACATGCAGTTAGTGCAAACCGAAGAACACGTGATGATTCTAAATGAGATGGTACACACCGCTCGCGTCATTCCCTACGCCGAAAACTTCGAAATCAGACAGACCAAGTGGGAGGGAAACTCTATTGCTCGATGGGAAGGCGATACTCTGGTGGTAGAAACGAAGGGTTGGTATAACACCTACAATCTCCGTGGCATGTCACAAGAAGCCCATGTGGTCGAGCGCTTCAGCAGATCAGACGATAGCACGCTGGAATACGATTTCACCGTTACCGACCCACTGTCCTGGGATGAATCATGGTCGGCGCGAGTCCCGCTGCGCGCCTCGCCAGACCCCGTATTCGAGTATGCCTGCCACGAAGGTAATCACGGCTTGATGGGAATTCTGGCAGGCTGGCGTCGCTACGAGGTGATGGGCTTTAACGGCGATGGTTCACCAAAATCTGAGACCGGCGTTGTCCCAACTGCGGAGTAACGCGAACTAAAAATAAAGGCCGACCGCAGTTGAGTGTCGGCCGTTTTCTTTATGAGTAGATACAATCTGACGCACCTTCCCTGTGCCAAATATGACAAATCAACCCAGGCTGATCTAAGCAATGACTAAAGTGCGAGAATTTTGGCATCGAGAACACGAACTCTAAGCAGCGCGGCAGATCGAGTTGAGATATAACCTGTGGTCCCTGATTCCGCTTGACCTTGAAATCTGAATACTCCCGATTTTTGACTATTACGTTAGGAATAGCGGCCTAGTACTTGTTATCGCACTTGCTTCCTGGAACCTCGAGTGATTAGGAGCCTTGAACAGTATTTTAGACTGAAGGCCTTTATCCACCGAAGGCAATCACTGACTTCTAGCTTTGTTACACTGTAGCAAGTCGCAGAGTCATGATTGAACGCGAAAAGCCGCTGGTTTATCCTTGAGACACCCTTAAACACGACAACTATGAGAGAAAACCCGATGTTCAATCGCACGCATTTCAAAGCAACTTGCATCGCCGTTCTTTTGGCACCAGCTTTGGTCATGGCACAGGCGGACATGCCTCCAGTCAATGATTTACCTAACCCATATGCCACCCAAGCAGGCTTTTTTAAAATGCCTGCTGGGCGTGAGTGGGGATCTTCCAGCACAGTTGATGTTCACCCAGATGGTGAAAGCATTTGGGTTGCCGAGCGCTGTGGCGGCAATATTAATGCCTGCATTGAGCGCCCTGAAACAAATATGATCATGCTGTTTGATAAAGATGGAAATATGGTCCGTAGTTTCGGTGCGGGATACATCACATGGCCACATGGTATCGAAGTTGATCACGATGGGAACGTTTGGATTGCGGATGCACGCGGCACCGATCAAATCGAAGGCTATGATGGCGAGCCTTTTGGGCATCAGGTACATAAATTCAGCCCAACCGGCGTGCATCTGATGTCTATTGGCGTTAAAGGCGGGGGAAGCAACGGGGAATGCTGCTATACGCCTAACGATGTACTGATCACACAAGATGGCACTATTTTCATTGGCGAAGGCCATTCCAGCGCCGAGGGCACGCCAAACGCTATGTATAAGTACGATGCAGAAGGCAACCTTATTAAGAAGTGGGGTGAATGGGGCATGGAGCCCGGCAATTTTCGCCAACCGCATGCGCTGGCCATGGACTCCCAGGGACGGCTATTTGTGTCCGACCGCGGCAACGACCGTATCCAGATATTCGATCAGGACGGCAATCTACTCGACGTCTGGTACCAGTTTAGCCGCAACAGCGGAATCTTCATCGATGAAAACGATGTTCTCTACGCAGCTGACTCAGAGTCAGGCTCTGTGAATCCAGGCCATGGTGCGTGGACCAGAGGAATAAGAGTCGGCAGTGCAATCACGGGTAACGTTGAATTCCTAATCCCTGACCCTCAGCCAGATTGCCGCGGCACCTGCACCGCTGAAGGCGTAGTTGCTGACAGAAATGGTAATATTTTCGGTGCCGAAGTGGGCCCGGTTGGGGGGATTAAGCGTTATATAAGAGAAGTAAAATAAGCGAGCCGACCACACAAAAAGCCCAGCGAAAGGTGGGCTTTTCCTAAATTACAATCAGACTGCAATAAAGCATGCGAGGGTTTCGTAAGCCCAGAAGATCTCGCCACGCTTTGGCACCTGCCCCTAGATATTGGCGATAATCTCGTTTAGCGTTTCACTCGGCCGCATGGCGGCAGAGGCCAGGCTGGGGGCAGGCTTGTAGTAGCCACCCACATCCATGGGAACACCTTGGGTTGAGTTAAGCTCTTCCACGATTCGAGCTTCATTCCCCGCCATCACAGCCGCGGCAGAGGCAAAACGCGCTGCCAAATCACCATCGTCGGCCTGCGCCGCCAGGGCCTCCGCCCAGTACATTGCCAGATAAAAGTGACTGCCCCGATTATCCAGCTCGTTAACTTTACGCGATGGAGACCTATTCTCATCGAGAAATTTACCGGTTGCCTGGTCTAGCGTCTTGGCCAACACCTGAGCCCGCCGATTTCCTGTGACGTTTGCCAGATGTTCTAAGGAAGCTGCAAGAGCCAGAAACTCGCCCAGCGAATCCCACCGTAGGTGGTTCTCCTTTTCGAACTGCTGAACATGTTTCGGAGCTGAGCCGCCTGCGCCCGTTTCAAATAAACCACCACCGCTCATCAAAGGGACGACAGACAGCATCTTCGCACTGGTACCCAACTCAAGGATCGGAAACAGATCCGTCAGGTAATCGCGGAGTACGTTGCCCGTAGCGGAGATTGTGTCTTTACCCTCACCCAGGCGCTCTAGTGAAAAGCGAGTCGCGGCAGCCGGCGCCATGGTGTAAATCTCAAGACTCTCGGTATCGTGATCGGACAGATAGGCATTTACCTTTTTGATCAGCTCCGCATCATGGGCCCGTTCTTCATTTAGCCAGAACACAACGGGTGTGTTACTCAGACGCGCGCGAGACACCGCCAGCTTGACCCAGTCCTGAATAGGCGCGTCCTTCACCTGACACATCCGCCAGATATCACCTTCCGCCACCGCGTGTTCGAGCAGGGTCTCTCCATCACCATCAACGACTGCAATTTTGCCGTCTGCGGCAACCTCGAATGTCTTATCATGTGAACCATACTCTTCCGCTTTCTGCGCCATCAGTCCCACATTGGAAACACTTCCCATCGTCGACGGGTTAAGCGCACCATTAAGCTTGCAGTAATCAATCACCTCCTGATAAATACCCCCATAGCTGCGATCAGGGATGATTGCCTTCATGTCATGGAGCTGACCATCCGGGCCCCACATCCGTCCAGAGGACCTTAGGGCCGCTGGCATAGACGCATCTATAATGATGTCGCTGGGCACGTGTAGGTTCGTAATGCCGCGATCGGAATCTACCATCGCCATGTCAGGCCGGGAGCTGTAGACCGCCTGCAGACTTGCCTCAACTGATGCACGCTTCTCAGCAGGAAGTGATTGAATTTTAGCGAGGACGTCGCCAATCCCGTTGTTGGCATCCACGCCAAGTCCAGCAAATTCATCACTGTATTCCTCGAAGATGTCTTTGTAGTAAACCTTCACGGCATGTCCAAAAATGATCGGATCAGAAACCTTCATCATCGTGGCTTTCATGTGCAAAGACATCAGCACGCCCTGATCGTCTGCGTCTTGGATCTCGGCATCCAAAAACTCGCACAATTCCTGTGCACTCATGAAGGCAGCATCAATAATTTCACCGGCCTGCAGAGCGATATTGTCCTTGAGCACTGAGACAGTACCATCACTGCCGATATGCTGGATCGCGACACAGGTCTCAGCGGGCACTGTAGTAGACTTCTCGCTGCCAAAAAAATCACCCTTCGACATGCTGGCAACATGGGACTTAGAGCTTGGCGACCAGGCGCCCATCGAGTGAGGATTTTTTTTCGCATAGCGTTTTACCGAAGCAGGAGCACGTCGGTCGGAATTCCCTTCACGTAGAACTGGATTAACCGCGCTGCCCTTGATGCGATCATAACGAGCCTTGATATCTTTCTCTTCACTGCTCGACGGTTCTTCCGGATAGTCGGGGAGGGTATAGCCTTTACCCTGCAGCTCTTCAATAGCAGCCTTCAACTGCGGAATGGAGGCGGAGATGTTTGGCAGCTTGATAATATTCACCATAGGATCCTGAGTCAGATCGCCCAGCTCAGCCAGCGCGTCAGGCTGCCGCCGATCAGCGCTTATATGGTCAGGGAAGTTGGCTATTATGCGACCAGACAAAGAGATGTCCCTGATCTCGATATCGACATCGGCAGCCCGGGTAAAGGCCTCGATAATCGGCAGCAGGGAATAGGTTGCCAGCGCTGGAGCTTCGTCTGTTTCGGTATAAATAATGGTAGATTTTTTCGCTGACATCATGTTTCCTTACTTACACGCAATTGACCTGACGATTGACTAAAAGATTCGTTGTAAATTATAGCAGTCAAGGCATAGTGTTAAAACTCAGGAAAATTTGCGCAAACGTCAGGAAAAATTTCCCGATACCAACAGCACCTGCAGCAACGAGCAAGCAATGACCATAGCCACTTCACTTACTAACTTTGTCTTGCGAAAGGCAACTATCAACGACTGCCCCCTAATACTGAGTTTCATCAAGGAACTTGCGGAATATGAGAAACTGTCGCATCAAGTCGTTGCCAGCGCAGAAACGCTGGAGGAAACCTTGTTCGGCGAGGTGGCCTATGCACAGTCTGTCATTGGAGAATATGGAGGCACCCCGATCGGCTATGCTCTGTTCTTTCACAATTTCTCCACCTTTACCGGGAGGCCGGGGATCTACCTGGAAGACTTGTATGTTCAACCGCACATGCGTGGCAAAGGTTTTGGAAAATGCCTTCTGGCCTATCTCGCCAAGCTCGCCGTCGACAAGGGCTGCACGCGCGTCGAGTGGTCAGTGCTGGACTGGAATGAGCCTTCCATACAGTTCTACCGCTCGATCGGAGCAGCGCCCATGGATGAATGGACAGTGCAGCGGCTCGATGGCGCGGCGCTCGACAGCTTCGCAAAAGAGTTCTGAGTTATGGCCCATATGGGTCTGTTAGCTCTCAAACACTGAGCAAGAAGCACGCGGTAACTGGACAGCTGAATGTCGACCAAATAAGGATCTTGCTTTGACCAGAATTGTTTATCTGAATGGTGAGTACCTCCCTGCCGATGAGGCAAAGGTTTCTATCTTTGACCGCGGCTATATTTTTGGTGATGGTATCTATGAAGTTGCTCCCGTTTTCGAAGGGGCGGTTGTCGACAAGGCTTATTTACTCGAGCGCCTTGACCGCAGTCTCACCCAGATTCAGCTCGACTGGCCCTGCAGTCAGGAAGAATATCTCAACGTGATGGCAGAGCTAGTGAGGCGGAATAGCCTTTACGAGGGCGTGGTCTATTCACAGGTTACTCGCGGCGTTGCTGAGCGGGACTTCCCGTTTCCAACCAATACTGCGCCTGGATTTATGGCATTTTCATCGGAGATGAATCTGCTCGGAAACCCAGCCGCAATTGAAGGCATCAAAGTCGTGACCACGCCCGATCTGCGCTGGAAGCGGCGCGACATAAAATCGATCAATCTGCTTGGTCAGTGTTTGGCAAAACAGGACGCGGTCAGCAAAGGCGCAAAGGAAGGCTGGATGGTGGAAGACGGCTATGTCACTGAGGGAGTGTCCTCCTCTGCATATATTGTTATTGGCGGCAAAATTATCACTCGGCCGCTGTCAAATTCTATTCTGCCAGGTATCCGACGCAGGACTCTGTTGGAGCTGGCTGAACAAACGGGCATTGAGATTAA
>DORE01000145.1:22586-26091 GCA_003514305.1 Gammaproteobacteria bacterium
ACCATGGCGCTTGGCGTTGTTGAGATAGACGGGGTTCAGATTTCAAATGGGAGACCCGGCCCTATCACAATGAAAATGCGTGCTCTTTATACAGATCTCGTATTGCAGGAAGCACGCAAGAGCTGAACGCCTAATCCAGTGGATAGCTGATCACATCGCCAATATCCCGGCTTTCGCCGAGCACCATCAGCAGGCGATCGAAACCCAGCGCCGCACCTGCACAACTGGGCAAACCAGCCTCCAGAGCGGCAAGCATATCTTCATCTATAGGGATTTCCGGCAAGCCAAGCTGCTGCCTTCTTGCCAGATCGCACTCGAACCGCGCCCGTTGCTCTGCAGCATCGGTCAGCTCAAAGTAACCATTGGCCAACTCCATGCCTTCCAGATAAAGCTCAAAGCGCTGCGCGACGGGAACTCCGTCAACATCGGGCGCCACAACCGACAATGCTGCCTGTGCGCTAGGGTACTGGTATACAAAACAACGGTCCGGCAGCATCGGTTCGATCTTTTGATCCATCAATAGCTGCAAGTAATCAGTTGTATCGAGATCGGCTCCACTGACATCAATCAACTCGGCACAGCGCTGCTGCAGTTCCTGCAATCCAATGGAGTGCGGGTCCAAGTTGAGGTACTTCCTAAATAATTCCCCGTAGGTGTACCTGATAATCTTTTGGCGGCACAGAAGGTGAGTGATGAGCTGTTCCACTTCATCCATTAAATCCGCCAGCGAGAAGCCGGGACGATACCATTCAAGGATCGTAAATTCGGGATTGTGCAAGCGACTTCGTTCTTTGGCTCGAAAGGCTTTTCCAATCTGGTAAATCGGACCTGATCCCGCGGCCAGTAGCCGCTTCATCGCATACTCGGGTGAGGTCTGAAGGAACAAACGGGGCGGCGAATGATCGTGCGCCCTAACCTCAAATGATTGTAAATGCACATCCGTTACAGTGTGGCTTCTAAGCAAGGGGGTTTCAACCTCCATCACGCCCCTTTCTGCGAAGAAGCGTCTAACCTCAGCCAGCACCGAGGCGCGCAGCCTCAGGCTCTCTGGAAAGGCCGGATGCTCCCTATCAGCCACGTCAGGTCAGCGCTCTTGGGCAGGCGAATGATTTATTTGCTAACGCGATTCTGATACTCGCCCGTGCGAGTATCGACGCGCAGCACATCGCCGATGTTGACGAACAACGGCACCTTAACCACCGCACCCGAACTCAAAGTGGCAGGCTTGGTCCCGCCCTGAGCCGTATCACCTTTCAGGCCAGGGTCTGTTTCAGTGACTTCGAGTTCAACAAAATTTGGCGGCGACACTGAGATTGGCGCCTCGTTCCAAAGAATGACCTGATAAGCATCTTGTTCTTTGAGCCAGTCTTTCGCATCAGAGATTGCGCTAGCGTCCGCCGCCACCTGCTCAAAACTACCGTCCGTTTTCATGAAGTGCCAAAACTCTCCATCCGCGTACAGATACTCCATGTCGATTTCCATGACATCAGCCGCTTCAACAGACTCACCGGATTTAAAGGTGCGCTCCCAAACTCTGCCGTTACGCAGGTTGCGAAATTTAACGCGATTGAAGGCCTGACCTTTACCCGGTTTTACAACCTCGTTTTCAAGGATGGAGCAAGGCTCTCCGTCGACCAGCACTTTCAGTCCAGACTTAAATTCATTGGTTACGTAGTTTGCCATTTGCTGCCTCCCCCTCATGCCTGTGAATACCGGACGCGACCGAATCCCTGGCGAATAGTTTACCTGTGTTTTTTTTGGATAATCCTGCGTGTCATCCGCTTTGTTGCTATGATGCCTTTGACTAATTGCGCAAACCCTAACCCGGTCTGAACCCCAAACAATCACCACCCATATTCAGTTATGAGCAACGCTGCCTTATCGGTCATTACTTCTGACTCGCCTGAAAAATGGCAGGAAATATTAGCTGATCTAATCACAGATCCAAAGGAATTAACTGAAATTCTCCAGCTAGAAAGCACTGGAAGCGTTAATAGCCGCCTAGCTCGGTCTGGGCTGAGCGAGTTTTCGCTTAAAGTGCCCAGACCGTTCGCTCAGCGGATGCAACCGGGCAACTGGAGCGATCCACTGTTGCGGCAAGTATGGCCTAGCCAGCTTGAGGACGAGGTCGATTGTTCGCTCAGCGAAGACCCTCTGCAAGAGAGAAGTTTCAATCAGGCAACAGGCCTGCTCCATAAATACCAGGGTCGAGTCCTGCTAACCGCAGCGCCTCATTGCGCGGTGCACTGCCGTTATTGCTTCAGGCGACACTTTGATTATGCAGCGAACACCCCGGGCAAGCAGCAGTGGCGGGAAACCTTGAGTCAAATCAGCAGAGACAGCAGCATCTCTGAGGTTATTTTAAGCGGCGGTGACCCGCTGGCCGCAGGAGACAACTTAATTCAGTGGCTGTTGACGCAGATCGATAGCCTAAAACAAGTCACGACCATTCGCATCCATACTCGTCTACCGGTGGTGATACCCCAGCGCATTACCAACAGCCTTTGCCAGACACTATCTTCAGTGGACAGCAAACTGGTAATTGTCATCCATTGCAATCACAGCCAAGAGATTGACTCTTCAGTTCAGCTCGCCATGCAGAAACTCAGATCAACGGGCGCAACTTTGATGAACCAAACCGTTCTGCTAAGGGGAATTAATAACGATGCAGAAACCCTGGTTTCGCTGAGTCATAAGCTCTTCGACATGGATGTACTGCCTTATTACCTGCACGTGCCGGATCGGGTTACCGGAACTGGACATTTTCTGGTCGACGACCAGGAAGGTCTTAAATTGATCGCCAAAATCCGTAGTATCCTCCCCGGCTATTTGGTGCCTCAACTCGTCAGAGAAGACCCAGGAAGCAACAGCAAAACACGACTTGGCTGAAGGCTCTAAAATCGAGCGCAGTCAGCTTTTTTCAAGCATTCTGCATCCGAAAGCTTGCGCTTTCCCGCAGAGTGTTTTGCTTTTTCGATGAGTCGCATCGAAATAGTGATCTTCAACCGTTTGGGACAATGCGGCGCTCCTGCTATTCTTGTCGCTGCTTAGCACTTCGAAAAGACTATCTGGCTTGACAAAGAAATCTGATACAGTCGCAGAACAACCTTCTCAGCGCGGGCCGTCGTTAACCAGGGTCTCGACCAAATTTACTGTCGCCGGATGTTTACTCCTGGTCCTCGCCATGTGCGCCTTCTGGCTAATCAGTAGCTACAGCAATCGCAATTTATTGCAGCAGCAGGCTGATAGGCTTGGTCAGGCTCTCGCCGAACAAACCGCGATGCAGCTCACTGAACTGGTCTTGGCCAACGATCTCATCAGTATGAACGTGGCGCTCAATAGCCTGATTGAAGTGGCTGGCATTCAGCGTATCTCAGTCCTAAGCGTTGACGATGCCGTTCTTGCCGACGCTCAAGGCCACATTGAGGCAATACGGCCACTGGTACCCTTACCTATTCCCATTGCGTCAATACGCGCAGAGTATGAAGCGCCGATAACACTCGAC
>DORE01000056.1 GCA_003514305.1 Gammaproteobacteria bacterium
GTAAATGGAATATTGTCTATAGCAGCAGAAAGGATTGCCGCAACCCACATCAGGAGCAGGGTTGCAGTCAGAAGATCAGATTCAACAAATGGAATGATAAATTGACCGAGATATTCGAGAAATTGACTATGTTCAACTCCGCCCACAATTATGAACAGAGAGATAAAGAACATCAGGAGCGCCAATTCTGTATGAGCGAAGGCCTCTTCCATATCCAAATCTTTACCAATGAAGGCTAGCGCCGTAAGCCCCAACGCCGTCACAAACCAAGGTTCCCAATGCAGAGCGTTGTGCATGATGAATCCGACTACCATAATGCCAAGAACCCCTATTGCGCCGTACCAAGTCTTTGGATCGGACAGAGGTACGCGGTCAGTCAACTCGAGCTCCTGCGGCGTTGCCGCCAACTCTTCCTTGAAAAGGACACGCAGCATCGCCAGAACCACCAACCAAGCAATCAGCACCATACCCCCCATGTGAATGAGGAATGTATTGAAGTCAATACCGAAGGCTGAACCTATCATGAGGTTAGGCGGATCACCCACTAGGGTGGCCACGCCGCCGGTGTCAGACAAAAGCGCTGCAGCCAGCAAAAACGGTATTGGTGTAACGCGCAAAGACTGACAAATCAGGATGATCAGCGGACCGAAAATTACCACTGTCGTAACATTATCCAGAAGCAAAGACAGTCCAGTTACCAGGGAACCAATGAGGGCGAGCAAAAGAAACAAGCGCCCTTTACTGAAGTCGGCAGCCCAGTAGGCTAGCTGCTGGAATCCCCCTGTTGGGATCATGATCGCTACAATCGTCATCATGCCACCAAGAAGGAATACCACATTCCAATCAATGGCTTCTACCGCTTCATCTGGGTTGTAGAAACCCATAGATTGACCAACAACGATCATGGCGGCAGCGCCTGCCATGGCACACTTCACCCGATGTACTTTGTGAATTTCTTCCGTAAAAATTGCAATGAAGGTTAAGGCAAGAACGACAGCCGAAACCATCATATTGCTGGTCCATTCTAAGGTTTCCATAGGTCTATTTCCTTATCGAGTGCTTAATTCCTATTTACGACGCCTGCTTACCCACATCTGTTAGCAGGCGGCCCGAGGTCGGCAGTTTTTGGTACAGACACCGCTTGTGTTTCAAGGCACGTGTCGATTTTTTTGACGCGTTGGTCTTAAAATAGGCCCCGAAGATCGGACGAATACTATAAGGCTCAAGTGGTTAGTTCAAGCAGTTTCGCCGCGTAAACCTTGGTCGGATGCATCCAGTTTATGCAGGAAGCGAGGTTTTCATGTTCGTTCGACCTTAACGCAATATATGTTAATACACTGCTTAGTTTTGCAGGTTTTCAACACGTCTCCAGAGACTTCTCTCGTCACATTTTGTATCAATCTCGTCCAGCCGAGCTTCATGTTCACGAAGCTCAGCCGCAGACGCGCGAATTACACGCGATGGAATTCTTGCAGGATCAAGTTCGCGAGATTTACTTAAGTTTACTGCCGCCTTAATCGGATCTTCTCGGAGCGATAGACTGGACTGCCCGCTAGTCATAACCAGATAAACATCTGCCAAGATTTCAGCATCCAACAATGCGCCGTGCAAGTCCCGCTGCGTATTGTCGACGCCATAACGCTTGCATAAAGCGTCGAGGTTATTGCGCTGCCCTGGATGTTTTTCTTTCGCCAGAGTGAGGGTATCGAGGACGGAACAAACATTACCTATTGACTGAGTCCCTGAAGAGGAGAGAGCGAGTTCATTGTTCAAGAAACCAATGTCAAACGGTGCATTGTGAATGATCAATTCAGACCTTTCTATAAATTCAAGAAATTCACCCTCGATTTGCGCAAAATACGGTTTGTCCGATAAAAATTGTCTGGTAAGCCCGTGGACCTCGATTGCTGCCTCATCAATGTCGCGTTCAGGGTTCAGGTAGCAATGAAAATTCCTGCCGGTCAAACGCCGATTCTCAATCTCCACACAGCCTATTTCGATTATCCGGTGGCCCTGTTTCGGATCGAGGCCTGTGGTTTCTGTGTCCAATACAATCTGTCTCATGTTCGTTGTATTGCCTCGTTATCCTTACCTTACTCACCAAGCCAAGTTTAATGCTCACCCTTTCAAAATAAGGAGTGTTACGAAATTAGTTCGTCAATTCCTCGATTGGCTAGTTGATCAGCTATTTCGTTTTCCGGATGTCCACTGTGTCCTTTGACCCACTCCCAACTTACCTCATGCTGTGACACCAAGGCATCTAGTCGACGCCAGAGCTCTGCGTTTAATACAGGTTTTTTATTTGCGGTTTTCCAGCCCCGCTTTTTCCAGTTCGGCATCCATTCAGTAATACCGGACAACACATACTTAGAATCAGTAGTCACAATTACGCGACAGGGTTTCTTTAATGCCTCAAGACCCATGATCACTGCCATCAATTCCATCTTGTTGTTGGTTGTGAAACCCTCACCACCATAGAGTCTTTTTTCGGCTTCTCCGAAACGCAAAACGACACCCCAACCCCCTTTTCCAGGGTTACCTCGACATGCGCCATCAGTGAACATTTCAACTGGCTCAGACACCGCTTAGCGACCTTTTAGTGAATAGTCACGCGGGCGTTTTCAGCGGCGGGAACACCCAGCGAGCCTGAACGCAGAGGTCGCCAGCGAGGTACAATCGGTGTAATGGGCACAATCTGCTTCACACACTGCAAGATGTAAACACCACCAAACGGCAATTGCATTTTGGCCCCGAATCTTTCAATCCGGCTGGCGTATGTTAATACCTTAGTTATATTGCTTGGAGGAAAATAAAGACCCAGTGCAGTAGACTCTAGCTGCAGATTAAGAAGTTGAAGCCAGTCATTCAGGCGTGCTCTCGAAATGAACTTACCGCTCCAAGGGATTCGGTTTCGGTTTCGGAGAAACCGCGTAATGCCCCATACACTGGCTGGATTAAACCCAACTATCAGCATGTGGCCACCGGGCCTTAAAATCCGAGTCGCTTCTCTCAGCAATCGATGCCTCTGTTCAGTGAAGTCCAGCGCATGATGCAGCACCACAACATCAACAGTATCACTGGCTACAGGTAATTCCTCGCCAAGTGCCACCGGATTACTGCTTCCTTTATCCCAGGCAGGTCTGAACATTACCTTGTGACCTACCGGGCTATTTTCAATGAGCGAAAACTCCTCGTGACAGCCAATCTGAAGAATATGATAACCAAAAAGCCTGCTGATCAGTTGATCAGTGATGGCTTTTTCAGCAGCCCACACTGACTGTCCTTGCGGCGAGCGAAACCACTCCCCGATTCGTTCGATCAGAACATCAGCATCATGATGGCCGTTTGTGAGCTGAGAACGCGTCTCGTGCTTGGAAAATAGGTTCATAAACGAACTCGCTTATAGACTATCCTGATTTTATATTGGAGAAGCACCTAGCACCAGTAGAATCGACGTAGCCTAAATCTATGATATTGTGATGAATTTAGTTAAAATCTTAGATCTTCGGTTGAAAGAACTTCACAAAGTCATGTTCAATTCTATTCATCCTATACCCGCCCTACAGGACAACTATATTTGGGCGATTACCAATCAACAGGGTACCGAATTAGCTGTCGTTGATCCTGGTGACCCAGCGCCCGTTATTCAACTTGCTGAGCAACTTGGTCTGCGGCTGAGCCACATCTTGATTACCCATCATCACAAAGACCATACCGGAGGGCTGGCTAGCTTAGAAAAATATAGTCGCCCCAAAGTAATCGGTCCTCGCTCCAACAAAATACGAGGAATCACTGAATACGTCGCCGATGGAGATACATTCCATCTTTTCGGCGTTGAATTGACGGTTATTGGAGTACCCGGACACACCTTGGATCATATTGCCTTCGCTGCTATGAACTGCACAAAACCTGTGTTGTTTTGCGGCGATACGCTGTTCGCCGGGGGTTGTGGCCGGCTCTTTGAAGGGCATCCACAAATGATGAGCGAATCGCTGAGCAAACTATCTAGCTTGGATGACCACACCAAAGTCTACTGCACTCATGAGTACACGCTGTCTAATCTGGCTTTCGCCACTGCGGCGAATCCAAACAATAAGATGCTCAGGGCGCGGTTGGCCGCTGAACAAGAAAAACGGAATCTCGGAAGGCCCACCTTGCCCTCAACTATTCGGTTAGAGCTGGACACAAACCCCTTTCTTCGGTGCAAGGATGTCGACATTATTGAGGTACTTAAGAAAAGGACAGAGGTGCCACTTGAAACGCCAGTGGAAGTATTTGGCGCTCTACGTAGCTGGAAAGATAATTTCTAAAATGCTTCGCCCTGCAAACTTATGAAAATTTCCTTAAAAATGCCAGATCGACTACAAGCAAGATCTTTTCGAGCAGCAGCCTGCTGGATTTTGTACACTACTCTCGCTGCTTGTCAGATCACTGACCGGGCTAATGAAGAAGATCCTGATGATTTGGCTTATTTCCCTCCAGTCCAGACAACTCCAACGGTCTCATCATCACAGCCCGTTCAAGGGGGCGATCTCGCAAGCGTTCAACCAGTAACCTATCACAACCTTTGGGATCGGATCAGGGCCTCTCTTTCTCTGCAGTCTACTTATTCGCATCCGCGCGTTAATAGAGAAACAGCGCGCTATGCTGGAAATCAGGAATACTTTGATTTGATCTCAGAGCGCGCTGCTCCATTTCTTTATTGGATAGTGGGAGAAGTTGAACGGCGCGCCATCCCCATGGAAATTGCACTACTACCGTTCGTCGAAAGTGCATTTTCCTCAAATGCTCGCTCAGGAGAAGGCGCGGTTGGACTTTGGCAGTTTATGCCCAGCACCGGCCGCGCGTTTGGACTACAGCAGGATTGGTGGTACGACGCACGAAGAGATCCAAGAGCGGCAACTACGGCCGCACTGGAATACTTACAAACCTTGAATGAAGAGTTCGATCAAGACTGGCTAGTTGCGCTCGCGGCATATAACACCGGGAGCGGAAACGTTAGGCGCGCGCTCCGACGCGGGGGTTTTCTGATCGGGGAAGCCGAGTTCTGGAGCTTGCCGCTCAATTCAGAAACCCGAGCACACGTCCCACGCTTGCTCGCGCTCGCGAGCGTGATTGCAGAACCGAGCGCGTACGGAGTCGAGCTTGCTGAAATATCTAATACAGAGCCGCTATCCTATGTCGATATCGGCCGTCAAATTGAGCTGGAGCAAGTCGCTTCACTGGCTGATCTTGAAGTTGCCTGTGTTCGAGCCCTCAATCCGGGTTATCTTAGGTGGGCGACTCACCCAAAGTCTCCTCAGCAGATTGCAGTACCAATAAGCCGGAAAGAGCTTCTCGAAAGAGGGCTGGCTGAGCTTGATCCCAGCCGCTACATCACGTGGGAACATTACACTATTCAACCCGGCAATACTTTGAACGGAATTGCGCAGAAATTTGGAACGTCAGCCGAGACTCTTCGAGTGATTAACAAACTCGAGGGGTCAACGATTATTGCTGGCCAACCCCTTTTTATACCCAGGGGCAGCACACCGCTCTCATCGGCAGAGCTCAAAAATCGACGACCGCTTCGCGAGCACGAGCGACAGCGAATAGACCCGCCGGAGTTTTATACAGTACGCCGCGGTGACAACTTATGGACCATCGCACGGCGTTTCGATTTGAGATCTACTGCAATTGCTGTTCACAATGACCTTAATCTAGATTCGATTCTTCAACCCGGCCAGAATCTGAAGCTTCGGTTCACCAAAACCACAGCACCTGAAGTCCAGTCTGACGAGACAACACTGAGTATCTATCGCGTTCGTCCTGATGATACCTTGAGCCGGATCGCGAACCGCATCGGGCTGGATGTTGAAGACTTGCTTCGTTGGAATGGGCTGTCAAATAATGATCTAATCTATCCGGGGCAAGAGCTCACTATCTCACCATGATTCGGAAATTTACCTAATTATGACTGCTCTAACATCTACTTCTAGCGATAACTCAACATTTTTTGGTCATCCTACCGGCCTCTCTACACTTTTCTACACAGAAATGTGGGAGCGAATGAGTTATTACGGCATGCGAGCGCTACTGGTGCTCTACATGACTCTGAATGTTCAAGAAGGTGGACTGGGGATTACTGTTGCGTCCGCGACAGCAATTTATGGGCTCTATACAGGCGCTGTCTACTTCATGGGGCTTCCAGGCGGATGGGTCGCTGATCGAATAATTGGCAGCCAGAATGCCATCTGGTACGGCGGTATCGTAATAATGTGCGGCCATCTGCTTCTGGCCATACCCAATGACAGCACGTTTTTAATCGGATTAGTCCTTGTTGTGGTCGGGACCGGCTTGCTAAAGCCGAATATCGGTGCATTGGTTGGGCAACTATATCCGATTGGTGACGAGCGAAGGGACTCTGGATATACGCTGTACTACATGGGCATCAACATAGGATCCATCATCGGCTATCTCGTGTGCGGTTGGCTTCAGGTTAACATTGGCTATCACTGGGCTTTCGGTGCCGCGGCGGTTGGCATGGGGGCAGGCCTCATACAATTTCGACTCTCGATTGATAGGTTAGAAGGCCGTGGCGCTAACCCAACAGTGAAGCTGAGCTTGCGCGGGATAAGGAGAAGCAAAATAGCGTTGGTTCTGGTTACTGCATTGATTGCAAGTCTGACGTCACTGGTGATACGTGGCGATATCGTAATAAATCCAGTCTCTTTTGCACAATATGTCGCTCTGCTTATTACAGTGGTTTTTATCGGCTATTACGCGGCCATTTATCTGTTCACCGATCTAACAAGCGCCGAGAAAAAATCACTCGGCGCTTTGTTTCTAATTTGCTTGGCCTCCACGTTTTTTTGGGCGGGCTTTGAACAGGCGGGGTCTTCTCTAAATTTATTCGGTCGCGATTATACTGATCGCATTATCGGTAACTTTGAAGTGCCTCCAGCCTGGTTTCAGTCAGCCAATTCTTTTTTCATTGTGCTGCTGTCGCCTTTTTTTGCGGCGCTTTGGATAAACCTCACGAAGCGAATGATAAATCCATCCTATGGGATCAAGTGCGCGGTTGGCTTGATAATAATGGCAGCTGGATTTGTCGTAATGTTTTTTGCTGCACAGGTCGCAGC
Organism: Gammaproteobacteria bacterium; assembly: GCA_003514305.1. Taxonomy (GTDB): domain Bacteria; phylum Pseudomonadota; class Gammaproteobacteria; order Pseudomonadales; family Pseudohongiellaceae; genus UBA9145. The sequence continues at coordinate 7,122 of DORE01000056.1, forward strand.
ATCTGGTTTACAGGCGGCACCCTACTGGCTCATCGCTACTTATTTTCTGCATACAGTAGGAGAACTTTGCCTGAGCCCGGTCGCTCTTAGCGCTGTAAGTAAACTTTCCCCAAAGCGCTTCGCCGGCCAGATGATGGGAGTATTCACTCTAACCTACTCAATAGGCAGCGTCGTGGCCGGACTGGTCGCAGGGAATTTTGATCCGGAAAATATTCAGCAGATGCCGAATCTCTATCTACAAATTGCCATACTTTCCATTTCAGCAGGAGTCGTGATTGCACTATGCACATTCGGAACGAGGCATTGGGAGTCAGCATTAGAAAGGGTCGATGATTAGAAAATAAAGCGAGTCATACGACGGAATGCTGTGCTTTATATTTGCCCGCCAGGATGACCAGACTCAAAAACACGGAAATAATTCTACAAGGAACACAAAATGGGCTTTCTAACTAACAAAAAGATTCTCATTCTCGGGGTTGCCAGCAGGCTTTCTATTGCGTCTGGTATCGCAGCAGCAATGCGAAGAGAGGGCGCAGAACTGGCTTTTTCCTATCAAAATGAGAAATTGAAGAGTCGCGTGATCGGGTTTGCTGAGCAATGGGGCTCCGATCTCGTTTACCCTTGCGATGTAACGGATGACCGGCAGATTGAAGATCTGATGTCTGGAATTTCTGAATCCTGGGATGGCCTTGACGGCATCGTTCACTGCCTTGCGTTCGCACCGGGCAACGAACTGGATGGTAATTATGTCGATGTTACAACCCGCTCTGGATTTTTGCTGGCACACGAAATAAGCTCGTATAGTTTTGTAGCCCTAGCGAAGGCTGGCAAAGACCTGTTAAGTGGACGCCAAGGCTCTCTGCTGACACTGAGCTATCTCGGCGCAATGCGGAGTCTACCGAACTATAATGCCATGGGACTGGCCAAAGCCAGCCTTGAAGCGAATGTTAGATACATGGCAGCAAGCTTGGGACCTGATGGCACACGCGTTAATGCCATTTCAGCGGGACCAATAAGAACTCTTGCGGCCTCGGGAATTAAAAGTTTTCGCAAGATGCTGAACTACAACGCGAGACAGACCCCTTTACGCAGGAACGTAACGATTGAAGAAGTTGGGAATGCTGCCGCGTTCCTTAGTTCAGATCTGGCGTCAGGGGTCTCGGGCGAAATAATGTATGTTGATGGCGGCTTCAACACCACCGCCATGGGCGATCTGGGCGCAAGCTAGGAGAGTAAACTGAACGCGCGCATAGCTCATACGCGTGCTTTTCTAGAATTCTTCTTCAAGCATAGGGGCTGTGATATCTGAACCGCCCCGCAGGCTCCCCAGAAAAGATTGGTAGTCACTCACACCTAGGTCGGACTCTAAAGAAGATATCAAGCGCTCTCGGTCAGGTTCAGAAATTGAACTCAACTCCCCCTCATTAATTTGATTCAGTTCAATAAGAACGTATGTACCATTTGAAAGTCTCACGCTTGAGATTCTTGGTGAGCTCTCCGGAGATGGCATAGAAAATACGTGCGCAACTATTTCCCGATTGACAGTAAACGAGTTCCGATCGACTCCCTCAGCATCAATCCACTCCAGTTTATTCTCTTGGAGGAGACCATCTATATCTTCGCTATTTTCAAGACCAACCAGAAGCTGCTCGCCCAGAATTGCAACAGCCTCCTTCTCTTTTTCTGTTCGCAATAACACCGATATCTCAGAAACGACTTCTTCTAGAGGCATCAGGGCTGAGGCATTCAATTGCTCTAGCCGCAGTACGATCGCTTGATTCTCCCCGGCTTCGATTACGTCACTGTTATTACCTTCGAAGACAGCCTCACTAAAAGCCGCGCTCAGAACATCAGGATTTGTAAATATTCCAGAGCTGCCAGCACGACTCACCGAACTGACGCTTTGTATCTCTAGGCCCAGTTGCTCGGAGATCGTCAATAGATCGCCGGTTTCAAAAGCCAAATTGGATAAGTCCTCAATTCGCTCAGCAAAAAGAAGGTCGACCTCCGCACTCTTGAGGTCACTTTCAATCCTGCCCCTCGCTTCCTCATAGGACTGATAGATGTTTTCAGCATCTTCGGTAAGTTTTACCAGATGAACTCCAAACTCTGAAACCACGGGCTCAGAGATTTCGTCAATTGCCAGCGCCTTCAGAGAGACTTCGAGGGGCTCTGGAAAAGCGGTTCCATTTGTGTACCCGATGTCTCCACCCTCTTCAGCTGAAACCGTATCGGATGACAGTTCAAGAGCTAAAGCTGCGAAATCCTCACCATCCAATAAACGCTCCCGTGCTTCATTAGCAAGCTCTATAGCCCCTTCCTCCGACAATTCACTACTTAATTCAAATAGAATATGAGAGGCCCTCTTCTCGGAGGTTCCTTCAAATTCTAATCGCTGAGCCTCGTACTGCGCCGTGATCTCCGATTCAGCAACCGCGATCTCTTCTGAAATCACATTTCTATCTAGTACAACATAGCTCAGATCGACCGACTCTTCTTTGGTAAACTCAACCGCGTTCGCATCGTAGTAGTCTTGTATCTCTTCCTGCAATATTGGCGTTCCTAATGTGCGGGTGCCCAGTATGATGGATACAAACCTGAAATCGCGTGTCTGTTTCATCAATGCCGCGATAGATTCCAGTTCGGCATCTGTAACAAAGTTAGAAGCAGAGTAGGCGTTTGCCATTTGTCCCAGCAAAATACTCTGACTGAGGGCTTCTCGGTAGAGTTCAACACTATACCCTTGACTTGCCATTGTCCTGATGGCCAGGTCGCCATCAAAAACACCGTTAATCTGGAAATTCGGGTTTTCGAGTATCGCTCGATCCACCCTGTTGGACGAAACAATCATATCTGCTCTGTCCACGGACTGTTTGATGACTGTTTCTTCAATCAGTTGATTGAGGGCGATTTGCTCCAAAAATTGTTGATCAAAATCCGCTCCGCCAAGAGATGCCAAAAGGTTTTGCGTATTGATTTGAAGTTGCGCTTCGGTAATTTCTTCTCCGTTGACCTCAGCAACTGGCGGTGACGCGACAAATCCGCCGACAAGCCACTCAACGCCTGTCAGCGCAAAAATGGCAACAATAAATCCGATGATTACTTTGGCGATTACGCCCTGGGAATTTTCTCGAATATCTTGGAGCATAACTGCGTTTAACTCACTCTAGTTTTGTAAAAGATTATTGTTGGGAAAAGCAAATCTTTCCAACACAGGGCTTTACTCAGCGCTTGGTCTGCCGCTTGTAGCATCGCTCACTGGAAATGCTTGCAACTATGGTTTTTACGCCAGCGCTAGCGTTCGTTTGACTGAAGAAACGCTAAGGCACTAAAAAGGCGCATCAAAAGATGCGCCTTTTTAGTGCCTTTTTTCGACCCCATCCATCTCTTACGGTAGGCCGCTGACTAATACTCCGGAGCTAAGAATTAACTGAGTCTTTAAGAGCCTTTCCTGCCTTAAAGCTGGGAACCTTTGCTGCTTTAATTTCTATCGGCGCACCCGTTTGAGGATTACGACCAGTCCGTGCTGCTCGATCTTTCGTCGCAAACGTACCAAAGCCTACAAGAACAACAGGGTCATTCTTCTTCAATGAATCTGTAATCGTATCAAGCATTGCGTCGATGGCGCGGCCCGCGGCAGCTTTTGGCAGGTCAGCACTTGCGGCAACCGCATCTATCAGTTCTGATTTATTCACGTTATCCCCTTTTCTGAGTTGAAGTTCTTCTTGAGCAAAATCCGACTTCTCTTTTAGCAGCGCAGTGCCCGTACCTTAATTTGCGCCCATAGAGTTGTTACGTTTCGCTTGATAAATCACTCGCTTGCGCGAGCTTGGCAGCATCGTGGCCCAGGCAATACCTCAAGTGCTTACCCTTAAGCTTTCTTCCACTCAATTAAACCAAGCGGTGAAAAGCGGTGTCAACCTAAACGCCACGTATTAATGCGTATTAATATGTTTTTCCTCACCAGTCTGATCTGTATCTTCGCCTGCTGCTTCAGCCTCAGGAATCGCTTTAGTCTCAGCCCCGATAGGGGTTGGCTGGTACTGCAACGCAAGTTCCAAGACCTCGTCGATCCAGCGGACAGGTACAATTTGCAAGTCAGCCTTTATATTTTCCGGAATATCGACTAAATCACGTTCATTGTCTGCTGGAATTATAACCGTCTTTATATTACCTCGATGTGCGGCGAGCAATTTCTCTTTTAGGCCGCCTATTTTTAACACCTGTCCGCGGAGGGTAATCTCGCCCGTCATCGCCACGTTTGCCCTGACTGGAATGTCGGTCAGCACTGATACCAGAGCGGTACACATGCCTATTCCCGCGCTTGGCCCGTCTTTGGGAGTTGCACCTTCAGGAACATGGATGTGAAGATCGGATTTTTCATGGAAACTCGCATGCAAGCCAAGGGCTTTAGCCCGACTTCTCACCACCGTAAAAGCCGCCTGAATAGACTCTTGCATTACGTCCCCGAGCGAGCCGGTTTTAATAGTCTTGCCCTTACCTTCAACGGCACTCGCCTCAATGGTGAGAAGCTCACCGCCAACTGACGTCCACGCCAGACCGTTGACCTGTCCGACTATGTTGTCTTCCTCCGCCATACCATAATCGTACTTTCGCACACCAGAATAGTTCTCAAGATCGGCAAGAGTGATTTTACCGCCTGGTGTTTCGCTGCCGACAACATTTTCCTTTACGACCTTACGGCAAATTTTTGCTATTTCGCGCTCCATTCCTCTTACACCTGCCTCTCGGGTGTAATAACGTATCAGCCCACGAACCGCCTCTTCTTCGAACTCCAGCTCACCTTCTCGCAATCCATTGTTTTCTTTTTGTTTGGGTATCAAATAACGCTCAGCAATGTTTACCTTCTCATCCTCGGTGTAGCCTGGGATGCGGATCACTTCCATACGATCTAGTAGGGGCTCCGGGATATTCATACTGTTAGAAGTGCAAACGAACATGACTTCCGACAGGTCATAATCCACTTCAAGGTAGTGATCATTAAAATTGTGATTCTGCTCAGGATCCAATACCTCTAACAAAGCTGAGGCAGGATCTCCCCGGTTATCCATACCCATCTTGTCTATCTCATCCAAAAGGAACAGAGGGTTTTTTACTCCTACCTTGGATAATTTTTGAAGCAACTTGCCGGGTAAAGAACCGATGTAGGTTCGCCTGTGACCTCTGATTTCAGCCTCGTCTCTCACGCCGCCAAGAGCCATTCTGATAAATTTGCGGTTGGTTGATCGAGCGATCGACTCACCTAAGGACGTTTTTCCGACGCCAGGCGGGCCCACGAGACACAATATCGGACCTTTCAACTTCTTTACTCGCTTTTGCACGGCCAGATATTCCAGGATTCGTTCTTTGACGTCCTGCAACCCGTAGTGATCGTTCTCGAGAATCTCTTCAGCCTTCTGCAAATCGAGTCGGGCTTTACTGCGTTTTTTCCAAGGAACACTTACCATCCAGTCAAGATAGGTTCGTACCACAGAAGCCTCTGAAGACATTGGCGACATCATCTTTAATTTATTCAGTTCAGCGGTAGCTTTGTTCTTAGCCTCCTTCGGCATACCCGCCTCATCGATCTTCAGCTTAAGTTCTTCCGCTTCGTTTGGCACATCTTCGAGCTCCCCCATTTCCTTTTGGATCGCCTTCATTTGTTCATTCAGGTAATACTCGCGCTGACTTTTCTCCATCTGCTTTTTCACCCGACCACGTATGCGTTTCTCGACCTGAAACAAGTCGATCTCCGTCTCAATAAGCGCCATAAGGTGTTCAATGCGAGCCAGCAAATCTGGCAATTCAAGCAAATTTTGTTTTTCTTCGAGTTGCAGAGCCATATGAGAAGCAATAGTGTCCACCAGCCTACCCGGGTCATCGATGCTAGAAATTGACGTCATTACCTCAGGCGGAATTTTTTTACTCAGCTGGACGTACTGATCAAACTGAGACAAGAGCGACCGAATCAGCAAGCTAGACTCTTTCTCTGGCACCTCATCTGTCTGAAGCTGCCTGCTTTCGGCCTTAAAATATTCGCCTTCATGCACCACCGTTTTGATCATTGCCCGAGCAATGCCCTCGACTAAAACCTTCACGGTTCCATCTGGTAAGCGTATCAGCTGAAGAATAGTTGCTATCGTGCCTATACCAAAAAGGTCATCAACACCGGGCTCATCATCCGAAGCGATCTTCTGTGCAACAAGCAGTATTTGCTTGTCGTTTGCCATCGCTACCTCAAGTGCCTTGATTGATTTCGGCCGACCAACGAAAAGCGGCTGGACAATTTGCGGATAAACAACTACGTCACGCAGCGGAAGTAGGGGGTAACAGTTGCTCGCGGTTTCAGAGGGTAAGCTCATAAGGGTCTCATAAATTGGTCTTGTGCCGGGGTTATGTCATAGAAATAGAGTCTGTGCGCCAGAAATCAAGTCTATGTGAGAGATTATTCGTCGGCAGCGGATTTGTTTGCTGGCTCAACACTCTCGTACATCAGGAGTGGCTCAGACTCGCCGTGTATGACGGCCTCGTCGATAATCACCTTACTTACGTTCTTCAGCGAAGGGATTTTGTACATCGAATCCAACAAGACTGCTTCCATAATGGAGCGCAGGCCTCGAGCGCCTGTTTTTCTTTCTTTGGCTTTGCGTGCGACTGCCAATAACGCGTCGTCCCGGAACTGAATTTCGACTCCTTCCATCTCGAATAATTTACCGTACTGCTTCGTCAGACTGTTCTTTGGTTCTTCGATGATGCGAACCAAAGCATCTAGATCAAGCTCGTCGAGAGTCGCAATCATAGGCAGACGACCAACGAACTCCGGGATCAAGCCGTACTTCACCAAATCTTCAGGTTCTACGTCACTTAGCGTTTCGCCCAACGATTCTTCGTTTGACTGACTGCGAACTTCCGCACTGAAACCGATGCCACTTTTCTGCGAGCGGTCACGAATAACCTTGTCGAGGCCCGCAAAAGCCCCCCCACAGATGAAAAGGATGTTAGCGGTATCTACCTGAAGGAACTCTTGCTGTGGATGTTTGCGTCCTCCCTGAGGCGGGACCGAAGCCACCGTGCCTTCAATGAGCTTCAACAGCGCTTGCTGGACCCCTTCACCAGATACATCCCTTGTGATTGAGGGATTGTCTGACTTCCGAGAAATCTTGTCGATTTCGTCGATGTACACAATTCCTATCTGTGCCTTCTCAACGTCGTAATCACATTTCTGCAGAAGCTTTTGGATGATATTTTCGACGTCTTCGCCGACATAGCCCGCCTCGGTTAGTGTTGTCGCATCTGCTATAGTAAATGGTACATCCAACAAACGGGCAAGGGTTTCCGCCAGCAAGGTCTTGCCAGTTCCTGTGGGACCCACCATCAGAATATTACTTTTACCCAGCTCAACGTCGTTGCTGGACTTGTCGTAACTCAGCCTTTTGTAGTGATTGTAGACTGCAACTGCGAGGACCTTTTTGGCGCTGTCTTGGCCAATTACGTACTCATCCAGCGTACCCTTGATTTCTTCTGGTATTGGCAACTTGCGAGTGTTCGAGTCGGAGTCCTTCTCCTGAATCTCTTCTCGAATTATGTCGTTACATAGGTCGACGCATTCGTCGCACACGAATACCGAAGGTCCTGCGATCAGCTTACGGACTTCGTGCTGACTTTTGCCGCAGAAGGAGCAATAAAGTAGCTTGCCGTTGTCGTCGCCTTTGCTATATTTGTCGTCTGACATAAGTAATTACTACCCAAAAACACGTTCCTAAAACGGAATCGCTACTGCTAGGTTGGTGCTCGCAAGGAGCGCCGCAAGTTTTTGTAACTTTGATCTGAGTCTTTAAAGGCTAAAACTAAGGCATTGGTCCACGATTGCAAGCGAAAACTTAGCGGTAAACCCACTTAGGTACCTAGTTTACTTTATCTACCCGCCTCTCGATTACTTTATCGATCAAACCATAATCGACCGCTTCCCCAGCACTCATAAAATTATCGCGCTCGGTGTCCCGCGCGATCCTTTCTTCATCTTGGCCGGTGTGTTCCGACAAAAGCACATTAAGTTTCTTTCTTATCTTTATGATTTCATTAGCCTGAATTTCAATATCAGAAGCCTGTCCTTGAGCGCCACCGCTAGGCTGATGAATCATCATTCGGGAGTGCGGCAACGCTAGGCGTTTACCCGGCGCGCCACCGGCAAGCAGCATCGCTCCCATGCTTGCTGCCTGGCCAGTGCACATTGTACTTACATCTGGTTGGATAAACTGCATCGTATCGTAAATAGAGAGGCCTGCAGTGACCGACCCACCAGGCGAGTTAATGTACAAATGGATATCTTTGTCAGGGTTTTCAGACTCCAGAAATAACATCTGAGCGACTATTAAGTTTGCCATGTGGTCTTCAACAGGGCCGGTCATAAAAATAACTCGGTCTTTAAGCAAACGCGAATAGATATCATAAGAACGCTCGCCGCGAGCGGTTTGCTCGACCACGACTGGCACTAAAGCGGCTACAGGATCAATCGAGCGACTCGGCATTATAACTATTCCTTTTTCAAAAACATTCTGTAATGAAACCCGACCCAATCTGTTTGAGGCAGGCTGTCCCGCTTCAGCGCATACACAGGGCTCAAAACTTACGCCTCTGCCTCCACGTCACCACCCTGGGACTCGGGTTTAATTGCTTCCTGATAGGACACCTGCTTATCGGAAATCTCTGCTTGCTCGATTATAAAATCGAAAACCTGATCTTCCATCACCGAAGACTCGATTCCCTGCAACTGCTCTTCGTTACTGTAATACCACTTCACAACTTCTTCTGGCGACTCGTAAGTGGCAGCGATTTCTTCCACTGCCGCTCTCACTTTATCGGCGTCAGCCTTAATGCTCTGTTGCGCTATTACCTCACCCAAGATTAGGCCAAGGGTTACGCGACGTTTGGCTTGATCCAGAAAAAGGTCGTCTGGCATTGTGTTAGGGTCAAGTCTCTGGCCGCCACCCATCTGCTGAACCGTTTGTTGCTTAAGTTGTTGTATTTCATTGCTCATTAGGGCTGCCGGGATCTTCACTTCAATATCTGAGACCAGAGAATCCATTAGTGTCGTTTTCAGTTTATTGCGCGAGGCGCTTTTCATTTCACGCTGCATGTTTTTGCTGACCTCCTCACGAAAAGCCTCATCGCCGCCCTCTTCAACACCGAAGCTCTTAAAGAACTCCTCGTCGACCTGGGGCAGGTTCTGTTCGCTCACCGTATTAAGCTTGAGGTCGAATTCGACTTCGGCGCCGGCTAGCTCATCACTCTGATACTCCTCTGGGAATTTCAGTTGCAGTGTAAAGTGCTCTCCTGCTGACTTACCAATTACGCCGTCCTCGAAGCCAGGGATCATCCGTTCAGAACCCAGTACAAGATTTTGACCAACTGCGTTGCCACCCTCAAATTCCTCACCCTCTTTTTTACCCACGTAATCAATGTTGACCATATCGCCATCGGCGGCTGCTCGCTCAACAGGCTCCCAGGTTTGCCTCTGTTTGCGAAGCGTCTCGATCATTTCGTCAATATCATCTGCTGAAACCTCTGCAACCAGGCGTTCAGCCTTTATCCCAGCAAAGTCAGGCAACACAATCTCGGGATAAATCTCAAAAATAGCAACGAACTCAAGGTCCTTTCCTTCGTCCATGATGGTAGGCTCGATCCTTGGTTGCCCCGCAGGCTTAAGACTCTCCTGCGCTATGGCTTCAAAGTAAGTCTGATTCATCAATTCGCCAACTACCTCTTGCCGAACGCCTTTGCCAAACTTGTTTTTCACCACCCGAAGCGGCACTTTTCCTTGACGAAACCCATTGAGGCGGATTGTCTGCGCGGCTTCTTTAAGTCGCGTGTTGACTGCCATATCGACCCGCTCCCCGGGCACCGCTATCGTTAACTTTCGTTCTAGTCCTTCAGTTGTCTCTACTGAAACCTGCATGTTTTTACCTCGTTCGATTCAGAGTCGCTGAAGCACGATGCTGGCGACAGGTTGCTTTGAGCCGTTGCTATAAAAATAACCCAAAACGGCTAAGCCAGAGCGGAGAAAACGCCCTGTTTACACCGAATTTCAATAGCTTACGAAGATATACCGGGCGAGCAAAAGGCGGGATTTTCCCACATCGATTTGGGGACTGCAACGCCTGTTAGGGTTGATCTAAATGCTGAATGTCTGGCAATCTGCTAATGACCTTCACAACTTGCGAATTCTGAGTCGTTAATCACGAAACCAATACCGTGCGGCATAATCATAATGTTTAGGCAAAAGCTCGGCATTCAAGACATCTCGTTGCAGAAGATCACTGTCGTTTGTCGCCAGGAGTGAGACATTTGTCCATTGAATTTCCCAACACTTCATCTCAAATTACGGGAGTCATTCTGGCTGGAGGCAGATCAAGACGGATGGGCGGCGACAAACCGCAGCAAATATTAAAGGGCAAGAGCCTTCTTGAATATGTGGTGGAGCTTGCCGCGCCCCAGGTCGACGAGCTGGTCCTTTCGAGCAACTCCTCAGCTGCTTTTTTCCAGCAATTCGGTTTGCCCATCGTAACGGACCGAGATTCCTTTCAGGCTGGCCCTTTGCTTGGCATCGCAAGCGTTATGACCTGGATCGCAGAAACCCACCCCAAGCCAGCTGCACTGCCACTTGTCGCGTGCTTTCCTGTTGATGTCCCAATTTTTCCAGAAACCCTAGTCGAAGTACTCAAACATGCGATCATCGAACGAAAAAAACAAGTAGCTTTCGCCCGCCAAGCCGGACAAATACAGCCTCTCTTCTCTTTGTGGGCCCTTTCTGCGGCGCCTTTCGTCGATAGGGCGCTACGCGCGGGGATATCTGGACCGAAACAGATGCTATCGAAACTTGACGCGACAATAGTAGAAATTCAGTGCCTGTCAGAACTGGATTTCACCAATCTCAATACCAAACAGGATATGCTGGCACTGGCCGAAAAACTTTGAGAAGCTATTCACGAGCAGTGCCTCATTCACGACTAAACCCAGATTTTGTTCGAAGTCGATGAGCGGTTTTGTATTTAGAGGTAATGCGAGCCAGATCAAAAAAATCAAAAACTGGGCACTCAATCTATAGGGCGATTGTTGACAAGAAAGTCTTCGCTAATTAGCGGTACCGTCTAGCGTCGGCTTTCGTAAAAACAGGAACCGCAATTGCAGGACGAGATGACATGAAAAAGCTGACATCGGCGCCGGTGAACCAAAGATCAACTCAAGACCACGCGACAGCGATATACAGACAGGATAATCTTTGGTACTACCAAACTGAAAAAGGGCAAGAAATTGGCCCGTTCAGATACCGCTCTGAAGCTCAGAGCAACCTAGACAAATTTCTGTCCGAACTCAAACAGCGGCTAGACAATGAATCAAAATAGGCGGCCACTGCCCATTAAGCAAGCCGTCTCGGCAACGGCGATTTGCCGCAAATCGGCTTTGCGCGGCGGCATGGAACCACCCGCAAATAAACCGAGATCTTATCAATTTCATCGCGTGCGCTATGTAATTAAACACAACCGGTATCAGTTCAAGCTTTGCCAACGAATGGTCTTGGCAGGATCTGAGATCCGGACTGCTTATCCAGGCTGAAATTGGGTCACCCTTGTTTACACTCACACATTGAAATCGCGTAGTAATGATCACACTCGATCTTTATTTATTGCGAGCTTCTGATTCACGATGATCGGATAAGTCCTGTCCTCTGAACGAGACCCAAATATGCGCAGCCCATTGCTGCCCCGCGGTGTAATAGCCTCATTCATCTGCCCTAAAGAGAGAACGCTTTCGTTGTAAATTGGCAAAAGCGCTTGAACTGAATCACTGCTTTCTTCCCTTGACCTCAAAATCGAGAGAGGCGGAATTAATGCAATATCGCAAGCCAGTTTCTGGGGGACCGTCGGGGAAAACATGTCCTAAATGTGAATCACACTTGCCGCAGATGACCTCTGTCCGGTTCATGCCGTGAGAATGATCCGCTACTTCTTTAACGGTCTCTGACCCAGCCGGCTGATAAAAGCTCGGCCATCCTGAGCCTGAATCGTACTTGGTTTTTGACAGAAAAAGCGTTTCACCACAGGCTGCACAAAGGTAACTTCCCTCATCCTTATGATTCCAGTATTTTCCTGAAAACGCTCGCTCGGTTCCTTTTTCCCTTAAGATATGGAACTGATCAGGATCAAGCTCTTCTCGCCAGTCTGCTTCGGTTTTTTGAAGTTCAGGTTTTCCGCACTTCTTGGCATCTTCATTCATCTTTAATATTCTCCAAAAACCAGCGCTAATTTCTGTTAATAATGAATCACTGGTAGTCTGTTTTTTTCATAGTTGTGCCACAGGCTCTGCGCGAACGTTCTTGGGCCTCGACATTTCGAGGCGGCATCAGAGCAGCTGGGTTATACTAAGAATAGACTAAGCTTAAACCTCAGCCCAACATTTGACTAAAAGAATTTACGCTCCGAGCAAAGTCAACCATGAATAATAAAAACGCGTCAAC
>DORE01000244.1:0-6368 GCA_003514305.1 Gammaproteobacteria bacterium
TCTCAGTCAGAGTCGTCGAGGTTATCCCAGGGAAGACTGTCATTGGAATAGAAATCCCTAATGAAAAACGCGAAATTATTCAGCTAAGTCAGGTTCTCAGTTCCGCTGAATTCGACCGCGCAGGATCTGCGCTAAGTATGGCTTTAGGTCATGACATTCTCGGCAAACCCGTGATTGTGGATCTCGCGAAGATGCCCCACCTACTGGTTGCTGGTACCACCGGCTCGGGAAAGTCCGTTGGCATTAACGCTATGGTTCTCAGCTTGCTCTTTAAATCGACGCCGGAGCAGGTACGAGTGATCATGATCGATCCAAAAATGCTTGAACTTTCGGTCTACGACGGCATTCCGCATCTTTTAACGCCCGTGATCACTGATATGAAAGATGCCGCAAACGGTTTGCGTTGGTGCGTAGGCGAAATGGAGAGACGTTATAAACTTATGTCGGCGCTAGGAGTACGAAACCTGGCAGGCTTCAACGCCAAAGTGAGCGACGCAAAAAATACGGGCAACCCTATTGCTGACCCAACCTGGCAATTCGATCCAATGCTGCTATCAGAGGAGCAATTTGCTCCCGAGCTTGAGCCGCTACCCAACGTTGTGGTCATTATCGATGAACTTGCGGATATGATGATGGTCGTCGGTAAAAAGGTTGAGGAGCTTGTTGCACGAATCGCACAAAAGGCAAGGGCTGCAGGCATTCATCTAATACTTGCGACGCAACGGCCATCGGTAGACGTGCTAACAGGCCTTATCAAGGCCAATGTTCCTACACGCTTGTCATTTATGGTGCAGTCTAAAGTTGATTCTCGAACGATTCTCGGTGAAGGTGGTGCGGAGCAGCTCCTGGGACATGGCGATATGCTATTTCTCCCGCCAGGTGGCGGTGTGCCCACCCGCGTGCACGGAGCGTTTGTCAGTGACGATGAAGTGCATCGGGTAGTCGCAGACTGGAAACGGCGCGGAGAGCCAGTTTACATAGATGCGGTGACCCGAAGCTCGGAAGACAATGACTTTTCGCTTGCATCCATTGGCTCTGGTGAGGGAGAAGAGGGCGATGCGTTGTATGATGAGGCCGTAAAATTCGTTACAGAAACCCGCAAGGCTTCTATTTCAGCAGTACAACGAAAGCTTCGTATCGGCTATAACAGGGCGGCCCGCATGATAGAATCTATGGAAGCAGCGGGCGTTGTTTCCGAAATGGGGCACAACGGCTCGCGTGAGGTTATTGCACCACCTCCCCATGAATAGTCCGATCCTTTAACGGTTTTTTGAGTATCTAATCATGCTGAGTAACAGGCTCACATTTACTGTCCTCCTAGCGCTCTGTAGTATCTCGCTCGCCTTATCCCAAGAATTGCCGCAAACACAACTTAGCAATCTTTTGAGAAACGTGAATACAATGAGCGCCAAAGTGCAGCAGTTAATTGTGGAATCCGATGGCGCTGTGCTAGAAGAGAGCAGTATCCAAATGCACTTGCTAAGACCTGGCGGCTTTTATTGGGAGACATTAGAGCCTTTTCCAGAATTAGTGGTGACAGATGGCACTCTCCTCTGGAACTATCAACCAGACCTGGAGCAAGTGGTAATTGAAGACTGGGACAGTAGCAGATCCGAGTTGGCTGCTGAATTATTAGGTGGCCGCACCGATAGACTGGCTGCCGAATATGAAGTGATTAAAGAGGATAGCAATAGCGAAAACATGACTATTTTCAAGTTGCTACCGCTTGATGGAAACTCGCTTTATCAGCGAATTAATATCAGTTTTGAAAAAGAGCTTTTGTTCTCAATTCATCTGGATAACAAGAATGGACAAAAGACTCTATGGCAATTCAAGAAGCCGCAGGTTAATCATCAATTAACCCCAGGATTGTTCCGATTTCAGATTCCTCAGGGAATCGATATCGTAGATAACCGTGCGATTGCGGAGTGAATCTTGACTACTTATCTAGCAATTGCAATCGGTGGAGCATTGGGCGCGGTCGCAAGGCATTGGATGGGTGCTGGCTTAAATCAGTCGAGTCAGTTAATACTGCCCTTAGGCACTCTGTCCGTTAATTTTATAGGTAGTTTTCTAATCGGCGGGCTATATATATTTCTAAATGGACGGCCTGATCTTTCAGATGCATACCGACAGCTCCTTATCACTGGATTTCTTGGCGCATTGACAACGTTCTCCACATTTTCCCTGGAGACCCTTTTGTTGATTGAACAAGGCCACTACAATACAGCGGTTTTGAACGTACTCGTCAGCGTCACACTTTGTTTGGGATCCGCATTTTTAGGAAGTTCCCTAGTCAAAGCGCTCGTTTGACGCTGCTCAACAAATACAAACTGGCAAAATCTGATGCTCGATCCCAAATGGTTACGCTCTGAGCCGAAGACAATTGCGGCCCTTCTCGAGAAGAAAAAGTTCACTCTTGACGTTGAGTTTTTGAAAGATCTTGAAAAAGCACGTAAGAGTCTGCAACTCGATACGGAGACCCTGCAGAATGAACGCAACACCAGATCGAAAGAAATAGGCAAGGCGAAAGCAGCAGGCGAAGATGTCTCAGCAATCCTTGCATCGGTTGAAGGCCTGAAGCAACAGCTTGAACAAAAAAAAGAGGAGCTATCCAAAGTTCAGGAGAAATTAAAGACATATTCGATGGGCATTCCGAATGTCCCTGCCCCGGAGGTTCCTGACGGCGTGGACGAATTAGATAATCTGGAGCTTAGTACTTGGGGGCAGCCTAGAGTCGTCAGCTGGGAGATTAAGGATCATGTCACAATCGGTGAAAGCTTACAGCAGGGGCTAGATTTTGCGAGCGCGGTTAAACTTACCGGCTCTCGGTTTGTAGTCATGCGCGGTCAAATCGCTCGACTGCATCGTGCGCTCACGCAGTTTATGCTGGATACCCACACAGACAAGCACGGCTATACCGAGCTCAACGTACCTTTAATAGTGAATCAGGACTCTCTTTATGGAACAGGACAGTTGCCAAAATTTGAGGAGGACCAATTCAGAATAAAAGATGAAGACCTCGATTATTATCTAATCCCAACCGCAGAGGTTCCAATCACCAATATGGTCCGCGACGAAGTCGTGGACCCAGAATGCCTGCCTCTGCGATTTGTCAGTCATACGCCTTGTTTCCGAAGCGAAGCTGGCAGTTATGGCAGGGACACACGAGGGATGATCAGGCAGCATCAATTTGAGAAGGTGGAACTTGTGCAGATTGTAGAACCGACAGCATCGACCGAAGCACTTGAAGAGTTGACGCTGCATGCAGAAGAAGTGTTAAAAATACTGGACTTACCCTATCGGAAGGTTCTGCTGTGTGGGGGAGATCTAGGATTCTCAGCAGTCAAAACCTACGACCTTGAGGTTTGGCTGCCCTCTCAAAATGCTTACCGAGAAATCTCTTCGTGCAGTCTGTTCGGCGATTTTCAGGCCCGGCGGATGCGGGCAAGGTGGCGGAACCCGACTTCAGGAAAACCTGAGCTCCTCCATACAGTTAATGGTTCCGGACTCGCCGTCGGTAGAACGCTAGTCGCTATCCTGGAGAATAATCAAGACGAACATGGACATGTTTGCATTCCTGCTTGCCTCAGGCCGTATATGAATGGCCTTGAAGAAATCGGATAGATCGGGTTTGTTATGAGAAAACCGTCGCCGTGTGAGCTCTCACAGGAGCAAGGCATTCAAATGCAATTATCTGGCTTTGGCAGGCCAGCAATCTTTGCCGCAGTTTTAGCCGCGCTTCCTCCGAATAAACGCATCACGTAGATGCTTCGACCTTTATCTGCACCGAGTTCTTTCCTAACATAGCGAATCAAAGCTTTGGATGCGGGTGCCATTTGGTAGTACCGATAAAACCTTCGTAGAAGTCGAATAATCTCCCAGTGATCCTTGGTGAGCTTGATACTCTCTCGGGACGCCAGCTCTAATGCTACCGATTCATCCCAGCATCCCAGCTTAAGAAGATAGCCTTCCTCATCTACTAATTCGTTAAATGTTGTGGAATTGAGCTTTTTCATTTTTACTTGATCAGATAAATTGAAAAAGGAGGCAGGTGAAACTTGACGGCTAGGACCAGCTAATAACTTTGTCATAACTGACTGTTAACTCTACGAATCGACCGTACCCTACAGGGCTCACTTGTTTCAATAATTTACTGAGCACTCCTCGTGCAATTAAGTCCTCTCGCAACGCAAACAGTGCATTGTCTGGTGAAATAACAGTGAGATGATTTGGCGGGCATCCGTAGTAGACACCATCTTGGATAAATAAAATTCCATCCCCCGGACCAACGAGCATCAAGCAGGAGTCTAAAAGACCGGTGCTTGGACTGCCGCTTATAGTATGAAGCGCACTCATAAATTAATTACTACGTCAGAGTCTTCTGTTAGCTTTTGCAGCTGCTCTGCTTCTAATACCTTTACAGGTACAGAGAAATCCGCGGGCGTGAGGAGACGTTTTTCGAGACTACTTCCATCTACTAATACATTCTCAATCCCATAGAGCTCCAGAGTTTCTATAGCTTTACCAATCGTTTTCGAAGCGATCATCTCGGCATTCTGATTTTGTACTAGCTGGAAAACTCCATCATCTATAAAGAGAAAGTTTATCTTTTGCTCAAAAACTGCGGCAGCGAGCGCGGCGTCCACAGTGAGTCGTGCCTTATTACTCCCGTAAGGGGCATAACGCGTTACAAAAGTTAGGGTCTTGCGCTTCACTGGATCGAGTCCTGCTATCCGAAAGAAACTAATCGGTCAGATTGTAAGGCAGCATCTACAAGCTGTCCGAGTCCGGCTATCTGCGTACTCGCACACAATGACATATCAGCCATTTTATGTCTCTTTGATTCTTGAGAGCTTAAAATGCCGCGAACCAGCGCGGAAGACACGCAAGCTACCGAATCGATTTCATTGTTTGCCAGAAAATTATGCCACGCTTGCGGAAGATTTTTTTCGTCTTGCGGAGAAATACTCAAGGAGTTTGCGTTCAGAACACCATCTCCATAGAAAAATACCCGATAGATTTCATGACCTTGTGAAACAGCCGCTCTCGCGAATTGATATGCTGTCATGGCTGATTGAGACGACGCAGGGGATGTAGAAACGACCAGGGAGAATTTCACAGAGATTTTTTTATTACGGGTTGATCGCTCTACGGCGCACGAATAAAGAAAAAGCCCCAGACAAACCGGGGCTTTTGAAGTACCGAACGAGTGGGGGAAGACTGTTAATCATCCCCGGAAAACGCCATCAGAAGATGAAGCAGGCTCATAAATATATTGTAAATAGAGACATATAATGTGATCGTCGCCAGGATATAGTTTCGCTCCCCACCATGAATAATTTCACTGGTTTGGTACAGGATGACCGCACTGGAGAAAAACATGAAGCCTACTGACATGGCCAGTTGCAGTGCCGGCATTTGCCAAAATAAACCGATAACAACAGCAGCTAGCAGAACAAGGCAGCCTGCCGCGATAAAACCCCGAAGAAATGAAAAATCCTTGCGAGACGCGAGGACCCATCCGCTCAAACCAAAAAAGATAAACGCGGTACCGCCCAACGCTGTTGTAACAATTTCACTGCCATTCTGGCTGGCCATCAAATACCCAAGAAGTGGGCCCACCCCGTAACCAATAAACCCGGTAAACCCAAAAGTGGTCAGCAGCCCCCAGGGGCTCCGAGCAAGAGCATGAGTCGCAAACAAGAAGCCGTAAGCTCCTATCAGAAACACCCAAGGACTGAGAACCGGGGCATTCACGCTCAAAGTCGCGGCGACGGCGCTGAAAGCCAGCGTCATGGACAGCAACAGGTAAGTATTCTTGAGAACTTTATTGACCGCCAGCGCCGATTGCTGGCTCTGAGCAATTGACATATCGACTTCGTTCATTGCTTTCTCCATGGTAAGGTTTTTATGAACATAACGACCGACTCTGGCCGCGCTTTATCTCGCTCACCGAACGCGGGCGGGGGTCCGACCAGCTCGCACTGTCTCCGCTTTGCTCGCATTAGCAAGCCTGAGGCATCTGATATCTATCGTTGGGTCGGTCTTTCGAAAATTCAAGCCCTCAGGCAGCATTCGGCGCATTAGGACGGCCAAACCAGGTGCAATGATACCCGCAAGATGCCACAAATCAACGGCTTTCGTGCCCGCCATCAGGATGGGGCGACAAGGTGCCGAAGAACGATCAGCATTTCCCTAGATAATAGGGTAGTGTAAAATAAGGCCTCTGCGGAGGGGTGGCAGAGCGGTTTAATGCACTGGTCTTGAAAACCAGCGAGGGTGAAAGTCCTCCGAGAGTTCGAATCTCTCCTCCTCCGCCAATAACCATGCGGTCTC
This sequence comes from Gammaproteobacteria bacterium, assembly GCA_003514305.1. Lineage (GTDB taxonomy): Bacteria > Pseudomonadota > Gammaproteobacteria > Pseudomonadales > Pseudohongiellaceae > UBA9145. Next base: position 6,340 of record DORE01000244.1, read on the forward strand.
CAGAGGAGTTGGGGGTCAAAATAGTAAAA
>DORE01000244.1:6683-32203 GCA_003514305.1 Gammaproteobacteria bacterium
AAAATAGTAAAATCCTGTTTTCACCCGATCCGAGTTTTAGACTCTAAAAGCGCAGTATCTGCTTCGCTGAATCCTTCAATAAACTCGCTGTACGCCGCCATCGTACCCAGACACCAATTGTCATCCTAGCAAAATGCTCCTCAGCGTCCTCAGTCGGATAGAAGCCGAGAGTAAATAGCCTTCTCAAACCTTTCTAAAACCTCTAAGTGAGATTCATCTTCGAAAGGTAGATATTGCATAAAAAGAAGGGCTGCAATATTTCTTTCTCTATCAATCCAAAACTTAGTGTTAAATAAGCCAGCCCATGACAGAGAACCCGGAGCTCTTTTATCTTCATCTTGTGACTCACTTATTTGAAACCCGAGCCCCCAAGTATCAATCCCGGCACCCTACGGAAAAGCTTTTGACAAGTTCGGCATAGCCTCTGGCTGAAGTTCTGCTTTAAGGCTTTCAATGCTGTTCGTTGTTATTAGCTTAATAGTTTCCGGTGATAACAGGTTCTCACCCGAGTCAACTGCGCCACTTTTTAGATACAATCTCATGAACTTCGCATAATCCCGTGCAGTAGAGCTCAGTCCTCCATGACCTTCCTCAGGCTGGATTATTTGTTCGGGTTTCGGGCGCTGCAAGAGGTTATCACCAATTTTAATGTGGGCGTTCCACTCGATCCATACAATTCAGAAGCACGGTACAAGAGGTTTCAGTCATACCCAATGGAGTAAAGATCTCATCTTCCATAAATTCAAGTAACCCTTTGCCTGAAACCCTCTCAACTAGTTCACCTATGAGGTTTGTTGAGGGGCCGTAAGTCCATTTTTCGCCTGGTTCGTGTTGTAGAAGAAATCGTTCTGAACTGATTGCACCAGTCAGTTGGAGTCTAGCAGTGACTATTTCTTTACTATGAAAATTGTAAGCCAGGCCCGAGGTGTGCGTAAGCAGTTGTTTGACCGTAAACTCATTGGAAGCTCTTTGTGTTGTGTATGTTCCATTCACAAAGTCAAATTCGTCAAAAACTTCGAAGGAAGGTAAATATTCAATGTAATAGGAAATCGGGTCTTCTAATGATACTTTTTCATCTTCGATCAAAATCATCGAAGCCGTAAACGTGATCGGCTTTGTCATAGAAGCAATTGCAAAAATGCTATCTACCTGCATGGAGGATTGGTTTTCAACATCTGAGAAGACAAATACTTTTGCATAAATTTCTCCCTCAGAATTAGTTACTAAAGCTACAAAGCCACGTATGTTTAGTTCTTTCTGGCTCCGATCGAGAATTTCCGTTATCTCTCGCTTGGCTTCCTCTGATAAATCTTGTGCTAGTACGACACTAGGAGACATGATTAGCCCAGCAACACTGAGAAATAAGAATATATAGGATTTAGATACCCTCACTGAAACCTTACTCAAAGAGCCTCCCAAAAACATGAAAACAAACGTCGGAATTTAGTGGGTCAAAATATCCTGGCGGAAAAGTTCAGTGAAGGGCTAATGCTCGGAGGATAGCACTGACGGAATGCAACTCTTACCCTAAGTGCAAAACCAATGGCAGAAATAGGAGGCGTGCTTGTCAAACAGCCTGAATAAAAGCAATGAATTTGCCTAAAGAAACCACGCCGATCTCACAGAAAGCTCGTGTCCAGTCAATCGATACGCTTAGAGGTATCGCTTTACTCGGCGTTTTGCTGATGAACATCATAGCGTTCGCCAACCCCTTTGCCGCGTATTATTTGCCATCAATTGACGGTGCAGATACTGGAGTTAATCTTGCTGTGTTCATGTTTATGGACATTTTCGTCGAGGGCAGCATGCGAACAATATTCTCGATGCTATTCGGAGCAGGCTTACTGATCTTCATTAATAAGCCAAATGTTGAACCAAGAACAATTAAAAGTTTATTTTACCGACGTACACTATTACTTGTGGCCTTTGGCTTGTTCAATTCTTATGTATTGCTGTGGCTAGGGGACATCCTTTATGTCTATGGCATGACTGGCCTTGTTCTGTATTGGTTTCGCGATCTTTCTGCAGAGAAGTTAGCGGGAATAAGTGCGGGTACTATCCTGCTTCTTTCAATACTACATGTTGCAAGTCATATGCATTCTGCCGAACTTGGTGGAGCGGCTAGGGCCATCGAAGCATTACCAGCGGGTGTTGCGCGTAGCTTTGAACAGGAGGAAGTGTTGCAAGCTTGGGGCGATTTTCTCAATCAACAATACGTCGGCGTTGCGCTTGCAGAGCAACAGCTCCGACTTATGCAGTCTGGTTACATTGACAATTTCCTCGGAATAATCCCAATTAATTTCCTGCTTCAGACAATAGGATTCTTAGCAACCACTTTTTGGGATGCTTTAGCTATGATGCTGTTAGGTATGGCGCTTTTCAAATGGGGATTCTTTGATTGCTCGAGAACTTCGCGGGCTTATGGAGTAATGGCTTTGATAGGTCTTAGCATGGGTCTATCTTTAAATACCTGGGAGACGCTGACATTTGTGAATTCGGGATTCCATTTCGAGTGGGCGGCACTAAATCGTCCTACTTATGAGCTCGGGCGTCTTTCCCTGGCTCTAGGCTATATCGGGCTCATCATGCTGATATGCAAGCTCGGCTTTTTTAAGAAGATACAGCGACTATTGGCGAAGGTTGGGCAGATGGCTCTTACTAATTACTTGTCGCACTCATTGATATGTAATTTTATCTTTATGGGTTGGGGACTTGAGTTAGCTGGGACATTACAAAGGATCGAAATATACTACTTAGTCATGGGAATCTGGGTTTTTCAGATAATTACAAGCAGTTTATGGCTAACCTATTTTCGATATGGTCCGGCCGAGTGGGTCTGGCGCTCCATAACTTATCAGAATCGTCAGCCCTTTCAGCTAATTTAATTCGCCCCTTTCGAAGCTCTAGTGCAGTACCAAAGGATCGCTTCCGCAGGGTTTCAGCTCCGTCTGCTGCGTATAAAAAAGGTAGCCACAATTAACCCTGAAAGACCCACAACAAGACTGCTGCGTTGCCAGAATGAAGTGGCTAAACAAACCGTCAATCAACAGACTGCTGATTGAGCTCCCCTCAAGTTCAACACTAACAGTTTCAGGCCCCATGCGGGGCCTTTTCAATGTACCTGTCAGATCGAGGGAAAAGTGGAAAAGGCTTGTTATCGGTCGATAGCGCTCAGTCGCCGACCATTCAAGGCTATATAATCAGCCAGGATACGCCCGCTCTCCAGAAGCAGCGGATCCCCTTCTTCGACCTCGTCATTTTCTGAAGTTTGCGCGTCATCACTGAGAGGCAAGTCAGAATCACCGCCCGCAGCTACTGAGGCCGCTTCCTTTTCGTCGTCAGTGTCGTCATCCTCCCATTCCCTTAATGGCAGGCCTTTCAGGAAACGACGCATGTTCTCCGAATCAAATTCTTCTCGGCGGTTGCTTACTCGCTCAGCTTCCACCGTGTCTTCGTTCAGAGAGATTTGCTCTCTTTCTCGATAGCGGCGCGTGCGCTCTATCTGATCTATCAGGTAGTTAAAGTCGGGAGACTCCTCAATTCTTTCTTCATACTGCTCTCGCAATTGAGGCAGCATGGCGGAAATCGAGTGATACGGTCGGTACTCAACAGGCCGAACGGTATCCCAGGGGAGGGCGCCGTCGAGGCTGCTTTCACCAATATCATCGTACGCATCATAAAAATCAGGAAAACTGATATCCGGTATCACCCCGCGATGCTGCGTGCTCGCACCTGAAATTCGGTAGAACTTTGATCGGGTCACTTTTACCTGGCCGAAATCCATAGGGATGATTTCCTGTACGGTTCCTTTACCAAAGGTCTGGCCCCCAAGAACAATACCCCTTTGATAATCTTGAATCGCACCCGCAAAGATTTCCGATGCTGACGCACTGGTGCGATTGACCAGAACAGCTAGTGGCCCTGCATACGTCACCTCAGGATCGTTGTCGCCGAACGCGCGCGTGAATCCATTCCGAATTCCGGAGTATCGTATTTGCACGGTTGGCCCCGTTTCAATGAACAGGCCGACTAGCTGATTCGCTTCACTGAGGCTGCCGCCGCCGTTATTTCTTAAATCCATAACCACGGCATCAACTTCCTGAGCCTTCATTTCCTCCAGCAATTCTCGCACATCCCGCGTGGAACTTTTGAAATCCTCTTCGCCACGAGCCGCGGCCTCGAAGTCGAAATAAAAAGTTGGCAGACTAACCACGCCAATCTTGTAATCTTCTCCGTTGTAGCTCAACTCAAGCACTTCGCTTTTTGCAGACTGGTCTTCCAACTTCACCGTATCGCGGGTGATAGTAACCACCGTTGCGCCGGACTCGTTGACCGCGCCGGCAGGAATGACATTTAAGCGGACCGTGGTGCCTTTTTCGCCTCTAATCTGAGACACCACATCGTCAAGTCGCATTCCGACCACATCCTCTATCTCGCCCTCTATCCCCTGGCCGATGCCTATTATCCTGTCGCCGGCCTTAAGCTCACTGCCGCGCTCAGCGGGCCCACCTTTTATTAATTCAACTACCTTTGTATATTCCTCATCAGTAGTGAGCTGCGCTCCGATTCCCTGCAGAGACAGCGACAGCTGCATGTTAAAGTTCTCAGAGTCTCGGGGGGAGTAGTAATCAGTATGTGGGTCCACCGCTTTGGCAACATTCGACAGGTACGCCTGGAAAATGTCTCTTTCGTTGGTTTTCAACACCTGGCTAAGTTGATTGCGGTAGCGTTTTGAGAGTTTCTCCTGAATTTCTTCGTCAGTGTCTCCAGTCAGCTTCAGGCTCAGAACGCTGTTCTTGATACGCTTCCGCCAAATCTCATCGAGCTCAGCCAGAGAAGCCGCATAAGGAGCTTCCTCCCGGTCTACAGTGATGTATTCATCAACGGTAAAGTTCATATCGGAAATTGCGCTCTCAACCCGATTGATGGCATAGATTAGTCTCTCGAGGACCCGCTGGTAGTAACGGTTATAGATTTCAAATCCAGGAGCCACTTCGCCTGCTTTGAGCGCGTCGTCAAGTGTGTATCGATACGCACTCAATTCATCAACATCGCTTTTCAGAAAATACAGATGAGAGCCATCCAGGCTGTCCATAAATTTGTCAAAGAGCTGGGAGGAGAATCCATCATTTATCTCCAAAGACACGTAGTGCTTATCCTGCAGCTCTTCGAGCAGCTCGACTGCAGTCTCACCGTGAATCGGAAGGGGTTCAACTGGCTCATAGAGTGTCTCGATATCGAGAACCGTGTTCATCTGTGCCGTGTCTTCCTGAGCGAGGCCCGCGCCGAAGGGCATGAGAACCAACGCGACTAAACCTGACCTAAGTGTTGTTAAGGATGCAAGTGCGAAATTACTGCGCATATTTCCCCGCTGAGTATGAAGTCGTTCGTTTAATAATTAGTCACCTTCGCCTGCGAGAGGAGGGTGGATTCAAAGAGTAAGCTATACCACAGTGTGAGAGAAGTCATTTTCTGGAACTTCTCGAGCAACTTTCTTCAGTCGAAAGACCAAAAGAAAAGCTCCGAAAGCGTTACCGTGATAAGGGACAAAGACAGGTACGCGAAAATTGAGGAGAGAGTTCCCTAGCGGATCAGTTTATTACGGGCAGAGGCGTGACGCTCGGCCCGTTCCACGTCGATATAACGATCGGTAATGGCGCTCGAGCCGTGCCCGGCATCGTCCCTAACATGCTCCCGCGGTCTGTGCTTTACGTCCTCGGAAATCCCGGTATGACGCAACCAGTGCACAGTTGCATCGCCAAGGCGTTCAGCATCCTCCGTGAAGCCGTCTGTCCGCATTTTTGCGGCAGCCGAGTCAAAGCAATGCTGAACGATGCTTCGAATCTGGCGCGTCGAGGTGATGCCTCCCTTACCTCGAGTTTTATGTATCAGAGGACTCGACTCACCTGGAGCAGGTAGGGCAGGCAGGCCCCTAGAGAGACGGTAGCGCTTAAGCGCCTCAAGCATGGCATCACTGACCGAGATTTCCCTTTCCTTATTGCCTTTACCCACAGTCAGAAACCACCAGTTTCCTTCCTGATCCATCTGAAAATGCCCCATGTTAGGGCGCCAACGTGGCGTTTCGACCAGCTCTGACACCCTCAGATACATAGCGAATAGCGCGTTCATGATGAACAAGGTGCGCTCATAAACAACGGGATTCTGGTTAGCCAGGCTTTGCGCCGACTCGATCACGTAATCCCACTGCAGGGGTGACAGGCGTCTGATTTTCCCTTGAGACTGGTGCTTTCTGATGAATTTACTCTTCTGTCTCATCTGAGAGACCGGATTAGCCGACAGCACGTTCTCTTGGATAAGAAAATTAAAAAAACTGCTTAAAACACTGAAAAGACTCTGTATTGTAGCCTGCGAGGCAATATATTCACCGCGCTGGCAGACGTAGGGACGCCAGTCAGGGTTGGGGACCCTTTCTCCGCCTTTTTCCAACAATCTCGGAACATTTTTTTCACCAATCCAATTCGCCGGCGGCTGCTTGCTGAATTCGACATAGGTTTCGATGTCCTCACGAACTATCTGAGAAAGGGATTTATGCGCTATGAGCCAGCACCAGTGAAGAAAATGCTCTATTTCCCGTCGATACGTGCTAAATGTGTCCGGACTGCCGCGGTAGCTGTAAATAAATTCACTGGCGTGCTGATAATCGAGCAGGGCATCAGCGGGAGGGTCCCGCATGAGATGATCCAAGGAAGACACCGGCTCCTTGAACGGGTTACACATTTCTTCGAGGGTATCGAAAAAGGCTACTGGGTTCTTGCTAGTAAACATAATTAGTTCATCTTACCTAATTGAAATTATTAGCTTTTTGCAATAAAAATGTTTAAGTTCCAGATCAATAATCAATTTAGTCGGTTAATCAGCACACAACTTTACCGCGGTTTAGACCATCCTAGACTTTTTTGCTCAGTAGGTGCGCTTGAGAGCACACGGTGGAGAACCTAGAGGCTTGAATGGATATGAGATAAGCATATGATATCGATCGCCCGACAGTAGGTCGGCTACCGTAGCGAGAATCTTGGCCAAACCAAACAACATTATTTAATTCCGGTAATCTTTATTACCGGAATTAAAGGCTGAAGGGTTTGCGAATCTGTATACTCGATGAAACCTGTTTCCCACACCAACTTAGCAGGATCTCACGTCACGCGCTTCTCTCGCAGGGTTACGAATTCCTCCGCCAGCGTGGGATGAATGCCAAGCGTGGCGTCAAAGATACTTTTGGTTGCCCCAGCATTCATTGCAACCGCGATACCCTGCATCAACTCACCCGCGTCAGGCGCAATCAAATGAGCACCTATGACGCGATCGTTAGCCTGGTTCACTATCAATTTTGCATAGCTGAGCTCTTCACTACCGCTGAGAGTATGTTTGAGCTGATTGAAGCGGTTTTCGTAGATTTCGAATGTGAGACCCGCCGCTCGCGCTTGCTCTTCGCTGTAACCACAGGTAGCAAGGTTAGGATGACAAAAAACAGCCGATGGCAAGTTTTCGTAGCTTACCGGACCCATTTTCTTGTCAAAAAGAGATCGCGCCACCCATTGGCCCTCCATAAGGGCAACAGGAGTAAGTGCAACTCGATCAACGACGTCCCCGACAGCAAGAACACTGTGCTCTGCTGTGCGGAAATCTTTGTCAACTTTTACCGCGCCCTTGTCGTTAAGCTGCACTCTAGTATTTTCAAGCCCAAGATCCTGCGTCAAAGGTCTGCGACCGGTTGCAGCGACCACTTTTTCAACCTGAAGCTCACATCCTGACGTTAGTACAACCTCTAAATGACTTTGGTTATTTCGTAATTTAGATATATCACTTTCCAGAATAACATGCGTACAGCGGCTCAACTCATTGGTGATGATATCTCTTAGGTCTTCATCGAAGCCTCTGAGGAGCTTTGATCCCCGGTAAATCAAGGTTGTGTCCACGCCCAATCGAGCAAAAAACGAGGCAAATTCAACAGCAATGTAGCCACCACCTATGATTGCGATGGACTTCGGTGCTGATTCCATCGCGAAGACTTCATTGGAAGTCACGGCGTGCTCTGCACCTTCGAAAGCCGGCACGTAAGGCCAGCCACCAACAGCGAGCAGAATATGGCGAGACGAGCGAATTTCATCACCTATCTGAACATGATGCGGACCCAAAAGACGAGCGCGGCTTTCGTAAATTTTCACACCAGAACTATCAAGTATAGATTTATAAATACTATTCAACCTATTGATCTCACGATCTTTATTATTTTTAAGTGTAGCCCAGTCAAAATGGAGATTTGAGAAATGCCATCCAAAACCCCGACTATCCTCAAAATCATCCTTGAAATGAGCCGCGTAGCTGTAGAGCTTTTTCGGAACGCAGCCCACATTGACACAGGTGCCTCCGAAGTAGCGTTCTTCCGCCACAGCTACTCTAGCCCCCAGTTTGGCAGCGATTCGGCTTGCGCGGACTCCACCCGAACCTGCTCCAATAACAAAAAAGTCATAATCATAGCTCGACAACTTAATGTATCCTCTTAATATTTATATCTTACCACTTGCTTCTTATTATGCCTGATCAAGGCTTGGAGCAGTAGAACCTTTGCCGAGTTCAACGCCATAATCTAGACACTATGAATCAGCCCTCTGCTTGTTTGAAAAGAGCATGAAGCTATGACGAAACAACGACTTAAATTTGACGGTAAGAAACTGCGCTTTATCGCGAAAGCGTCATCCGGCACGCCGATGACGAATAAGTGCTCAATACGGATCGATTACCACATCGGTAGGATTGTGCGCATACAATGCGCTTTAGTCTTGAAAAAATTGCTCCAGGGAACCACAAAAAACATATCTTGCCACATGATGGCAGCATTTGAATAATTTGAAACAACACAAAAAGCGTGATTTCGAGAGAGTTATCTGAAGTGATGTATCAAAAAAACAAATTCCGCCCGAGCCTCAGATCGAACTTGCCCTGCGCGCTTCAAAATTAAGTATGATCACCACGCTCCGATCAAGCTATTATCCAGCTTCCACAGTTTAGCTGGCATCACAGCCATTTCTGGATCCACTTTTGAAATCACAACTCGTCTAACTATACCGGTAGCTCCCATGGATCGATTCGACGTTTGTATCGCGGGCGCAGGCGTTGTCGGGCTTGCTCTAGCCTACCAGCTCCTGAGAACCTTCCCAAAAGCCTCGGTGCTCCTCGTTGAGCAAGAGCCGAGTTTCGGGCAGCACACCAGCAGCCGCCTCAGTGAAGTCATTCATGCAGGCATTTATTACCCTCCCGGAAGCCTGAAGGCCAAGCTATGCATTGAAGGGAAAGCAGCGTTATATGAATTTTGCGATAGATTCCAGGTACCGTATCGTAAGGTAGGTAAACTAATCATATCTCAGTCAGATTCTGATCAGGCACTTGTATCGCTTGGACGTAATGCACGGTTAAACGGTATTAACGACTTGGAATATTGGCCTGAGGACCTCATCAAAAGCGCAGAGCCTGCGGTTAGAGCGAAACACGCGCTCTTCTCGCCCAGCACGGGCATAGTGGACTCTCACCAGTATATGACCGCCCTACTTCACTTGAGTGAGCAACGAGGCTTGGTGTACGCGCCGCGCACTAAGGTCACTTCAGTGCACCCGCTTGAGCAGGGCTTTATATTAGATATGATTATTAATAATGGAAGAAATACAGAGCTTTATGCTCCTAAAGCAAAGTGGTTTATTAATTGTGCTGGGCTATGGTCGCACCAACTCGCAAAAACGATTGAGAACTTACCGGCTTCATGTATTCCCAGAAGGTTCCTCTGCAAGGGCGATTATTTTGATTATCGAGGCGAGAACCCTTTCAGACGTTTGATTTACCCTCTGCCTGACCCCGAAATGGCTGGATTAGGCATTCACAGCACTCAAGATCTCGCCGGTCGACTCAAATTTGGGCCCGATGCAGAATACGTTGACGAAATCGACTACCGTGTCGCGAGCAACAAGCGCGATATGTTTGCCAAGGCAATCAGAAGCTACTTTCCCGCACTAAAGGCTGACAAGCTATCGCCAGCATACTCAGGCGTTCGCCCTAAAATCAGCGGTCCTAGCGAAAAACCAGGTGATTTCCTCATCACTGGACCTGAAGAATCAGGTATCTCAGGGCTGATTCAGCTGTTTGGGATCGAGTCTCCGGGGCTCACAGCCAGTCTGAGCATAGGTGTTCACATAGCGCATTTAATCAATCAGAGATCTATATAAAGCTGAGATATATGTTGGCTAGCGTTGGCATCAACTCCTGGCACACAAATCAAGCGTATTCACTGCGTAATCGAAAAGTTACCGCTCACCGCGCAGGAAAAGTCAGTTTCCCAACTACTGGTAAGGCCTTGCTCGTCCGCGTTTACCTTGTTGGAACAGAGGTTTGTGTACGAGAAGCACGGCAACATGAAGCTTTTCAAAGGTTCAAGAATGGAGCGGGATAAACCATTTTCTCGTGACGCAGCGGCTTCTGACCGATTTTTTCTACAGCCGGCACGTGTTGGCGAGCTGAGGATTGCAATAGGGATATAACGACTCGAGAGTACCATTTCAGCCCAGCCTATGCCCTCTCTACATTTTCTGTGACGCTTCCAGATCTCAGGCTTTCAGCCCTCCTCATTTCCCTCTTTGCCAGTCCGCTGTTAGAGCTAAGGTAGCTGGCAGGGCAGAAGCCTCGAAGCTTGAACCTGCGAAATATGCAGGGCGCGACGGCATCCTTCTTAAGGATAGGGAAGCAGAATCAGGCTTTGAGCCCAAATGGCAATTGAACCCACTGCTGCAGGAGCGACTCCATGATTAGCTGTGGGTTAGGGTTCGTACTACTTGCCAACTGCTGACGACCCTCTAACGCAGATTGATAAAAGCTTAGAAGCCTTTCTGCCAACACTTTACTGCTGCTCTCAGTTTGGCCTAATGCATGAACCAAACGTGAAATAGACGGGCTCTCTGGACCTGCGCCTGTTGAGCCTTTAATTGCAGATTTAATTAGCTGTATCGTGACATTCAACATATAACCTATAGCAACTTGTTCATCTAGCTTGGCAGCCTTCGTGACAAGTTGCCGAATTGATGATTGGCCGGCAGATAAGTTGCAAACATCTGCGATAAAGCTCTGTTGCACCTGATAAGCGTCACTACTGGCAAGCTCAAGCGCTTTGAGAGGCTGATTGTCCGCCGCGACCAACAATTTGACTTCATCCTCTTCGTCAAGCAATTGCTTTTTAAGCCACTCCAGAGAGTCATCAAACCGCGGGACTTCGAACTGCAGACGTTGGCAGCGAGACCTAATTGTTGGCATCATGGAAGACGCAGAATCCGTGACCAAGAACAGATAACTTTCCGGATTTGGTTCCTCAAGGGTTTTCAGCATAGCGTTCGCAGCACTCAAATTCATCTGATGGGATTTTTCGATGATTACAACCTTCGGACCACCAGCATGACTAGTCATAGAAAGGAATTCTGATGCTTCGCGTATTTGCTCTACTTTTACGACGCGAGAAGTTCCTTGGGGCCTGACCCGATACAAGTCTGGATGCAGCGCTTTGCTGTTCAGAACGCATTCTTTGCATTTACCACATGCCCGGCCTTCTGCGGGATGCGGGCAAAGCAGAAGGTGAGCAAATTTCTCAGCAAAGAGCGGCAAGCCCAAACCTGCAGACCCCGCGATCAAATAGGCATGGGCAAGCTGGTTATTGAAACGAAGTCTATCCAATCTATTCCAATGGGCGGACTGCCAAGGAAAAGGAATCTGGGAAGCAAGTTGCTCGTTATTATTCATTTAGATAATCTTTCATCCTTTCCTGTAGAGCGTTCCGTAGAGTATTCTTCACATTTTCCCGAGTCTGGCTCGAATCGATGACCAAGCATCGGTCTCTCTCCCGAGACGCAATATCCAGATAAGCTCCTCGTACCCGTTGAAAAAACTCAAGCTGCTGACTCTCAATTCTGTCTAATTGCCCTCTCTGACGCACGCGTTCCAAACCAATGTGTGGATCAAGGTCAAGGATCACAGTTAGATCGGGCCTCAAGCTTCCTTGTACAAGATTCTCAAGCTGACCAATTAGTTTTAAGTCGCAACGTCTACCCGCACCCTGATAAGCGTAAGTCGCGTCCGTAAAGCGATCGCATAAGACCAACTTGCCTTCAGCAAGTTTTGGTCTTATCTTCGTAGAGAGATGTTGCGCTCTTGCAGCAAAAATAAGCAGCAACTCAGTAATAGCTTCCATATCCTCTTCATGATGCCTTAACAAAAGATTTCTAATTTTTTCTGAAATTAATGTTCCACCTGGCTCTCTTGTTAAAACATAGTCGACATTTTTTTCTGAAAGGAAATCCTCAATGACCTGAACATTGGTGCTTTTACCGGCGCCTTCAACCCCTTCGACAGTTATAAATAAGCCTCCTTGTCGCACTACTGTCTCCCGCTTTCGGAATTTCTCTGAAACCTGTTAACCGCAGCGTTATGCTCGTCGAGCGATACCGAAAAATAATGAGTCCCATCCCCACGAGATACAAAATAGAGTGAATCCCCAGGGTCTGGATTGAGGCTGGCGATGATTGAAGTCTCCCCCGCTAATGAGATCGGTGTAGGTGGTAAGCCATCTATACGATAGGTATTGTACTCTGTCGGTGTCTGCAAGTGTGTACGGGTAAGGTTCCCGTCGTACTCCTGCCCCAGACCATAAATAACCGTGGGATCGGATTGAAGTCGCATTCCATGTTCGAGCCGCCTGATAAAGACACCTGCGATTTTCCCTCGCTCACTTTGCGCATTGGATTCTTTTTCAATGATCGATGCAAGCGTCAAAGCTTCGTAGGAAGTCGCAAATGGTAAAGCTCCAAGTCGTTTGTTCCAGTGGGACATCAGAATAAGTTCTTGTCGCTCCCTTGCCCGTTTCAGCAACTCGAGATCAGTTGTGCCTCGTGCGTAAAAATAGGTATCAGGGTGCAGCATCCCTTCAGGATTGCTAACTTCAAGTCCTAAGAAAGCAGCTAGTTCTTCATCACTATAGGGCATAAGTGTGTTTACCAGACCCTCTGCCGAAGATAGGGAATCCAAGACATCAGAAAAGCGCCAGCCTTCAACAAAAGTAATGCGATATTGGCGCACCTCTCCATCGACCAGCATCTGAAGGATGTCAGCCTGACTTTCTCCCGGTCCAAATTGGTATTCTCCAGCCTGAAGAAGAGCTTCGACTCCACGCCACCACGCTACGAAGCGGAACATAGTTGGGGAAACCAAGATTCGATCATTTACCAAGTTACTCGCTATCACAGCGAGCGAGTCCCCGGGCTTAACCTCGAAGGCTTTAGCAGAATCCAGAGACACTATCGGTTGATAAAATTCATTGAGCGTTGAAGCACATAACAACACTAGCGAAAGAGCCGCAATTAGACCCACTACGAATATTTTTTTAGTCAGCATCCGCATGCAGTGTCAGGGAGCCATAACAGAGTTGAGGCGGTGTCGGAACACTCTTTGAAGAGTTTACATGACCGGAAAGAAATTTTCAGAAAAAGCTGCTCGTTGACGAAAACACGATCACGCCGTTCTAACAGCTCGTCAGGCCCGCTTGAATATAAGACTACCGTTGGTGCCACCAAACCCAAAAGAATTCGTCAGAACTACATCAACGGCTTGCTTTCTCGCCGTATGCGGCACATAGTCGAGGTCACAGCCTTCTTCTGGCTCATCCAAATTGATCGTCGGCGTAATGATCTGATTATGCAGAGTGAGAACTGAAATAATCGCTTCCGCGGCACCGGAGGCTCCAAGTAAATGTCCGATCATGGATTTCGTAGAGCTCACGCAAAGATTAAATGCATGCGAGCCAAACACTCGCTTGATGGCTTCATTCTCAGCTATGTCCCCAGCTACAGTCGAGGTGCCGTGAGCGTTGATATAGTCAATGTCGCTTATGCTCATATTTGCGCTTCGCAAGGCATTTTGCATGCAGCGGGCCGCACCTTCACCACCCTCGGAAGGGGCAGTCATATGATATGCGTCTCCACTCATCCCAAACCCAACCAATTCAGCATAAATTTTTGCTCCTCGGGCTTTAGCGTGCTCCATCTCCTCAATGACCATCACGCCAGCGCCATCGCTGAGCGCGAAACCATCCCGATCTTTGTCCCACGGGCGACTCGCACGTTCAGGTTCTTCGTTTCTCGTCGAAAGCGCCCTCGCAGCGCAGAACCCACCCAAACCGACTGGAGAAGTCGCCATTTCGGCTCCGCCAACTAACATTATATCCGCCTGATCGTTATTGATCATATTCGCTGCGAGTCCGATATTATGCGTGCCAGTAGTACAAGCTGTAACCACCGCAATGTTGGGACCTTTGAGTCCGAATCGAATAGAGAGGGTGCCGGAGATCATGTTAATTATCGATCCTGGCACAAAGAAGGGTGTCACCTTGCGAGGGCCAGATGACTTAATCTGCAGCGCTGTTTCTTCGATCGTCTTAATTCCGCCAATTCCAGACCCAACCGCCACACCGAAGCGCTCTGCCTCAAAATCTACCTCTTGTAGGCCAGAATCCTCAAGGGCCTGAATGCCAGCTGCAATTCCATAGTGCATGAATTCATCCATGCGCCGGGCTTCTTTTGCTGGAAGGTATTTGTCCCGATCAAATTCTCGGAGAGCGCCGCCGAAGCGAGTTGAAAACTCTGAAACATCAAACCGGTCGATACGCCTGATCCCACTCTCGCCCGCTCGAATGGCTGCCCATGAAGATTTGACGTCGTTGCCAACTGGAGTTAGAAGGCCTAGACCGGTTACTGCAATGCGCCTGCCATTCACTGGTAATGCTCCGAGGACTTATCTGTTGCCAAATAAAGAAAAGCTACTCTGGACTGCTCCAGAGTAGCTTCGCATTTTAGATCAGGTGTCTGCTTAAAGGTGCTCGTTGATGTAATCAATCGCAAGCTGCACAGTGGTTATCTTCTCGGCCTCTTCGTCTGGGATTTCTGTCTCAAATTCCTCTTCAAGAGCCATAACGAGCTCAACTGTATCGAGCGAATCAGCGCCTAGGTCTTCTACAAAAGATGCGGAGGGCTTAACTTCATCTTCTTTTACGCCTAACTGTTCGCAGACGATTTTCTTAACGCGCTCTTCGATGCTGCTCATAAGTAATAAACCTCCTTACTCTTTGTTTCTAGTAGCTTTCTTTTTGCTTTTTGATGGCTTTATTGCCAGATAAACTCCGACGCCATCTACGCGAGGGCGCAATTCTACCGCGAAATGCCGGTAATGTAATGCCTATCTCTAAAAATTTCATGAACCACAATTTGTTCAACAAATTCAGTAACCTACAATCTCTCAAGTCCTTTTAATCAAGCCATATGCATTCCACCATTGACGTGCAGAGTTTCGCCGGTGATATAACTTCCTTCCTCAGAGGCAAGAAAGGCGACGACAGCAGCGATCTCCTCAGGTTGACCGAGTCGCCCAAGAGGCACCTGTGCTAACAACGCCAGTTTATGCTCTTCGGGCAGATCATGAGTCATGTCAGTCTCGATGAACCCTGGAGAAACGGCGTTAACAGTGATTCCACGCGAACCAGCTTCCTTTGCGAGGGATCTCGTGAAGCCTTCAATGCCCGCTTTTGTGGCTGCATAGTTGGTTTGGCCAGCATTCCCGCTTGACGCCACAACGGATGAAATGTTGATAATCCGGCCAAAACGCGCCTTGGTCATACCTTTCAAGCAGGCCTTACAAACTCTGTAGATCGAGTTCAGGTTTGTGTTGATGACCGTCTCCCATTCTTCGGCCTTCATTCGCAAAAGCAAATTATCTCGTGTCACTCCGGCATTATTGACAACCACGACCGGCGGACCAGCGAGAGTTACGATATCCTCGATCAATGCTGTAACCGAATGATCGTCACTGACATCCGCAACCATACCCTGTCCAGAGACAGAAGCCTCGCGCAGAAAGGTCGTAATAGCCGCAGCACCTGCTTCGGTGGTCGCTGTGCCTACAACGAACAAGCCGTTGCGACCAAGAGCTAAGGCGGTAGCCTTACCAATACCGCGGCTAGCGCCGGTAATCAGTGCAATGCTTTTGCCGTGAGTCATAGTCTCTCCTATCTTTATCGAGCGCTCCGAAGGCTGGTCCTAGCACGATGTCTCTGTCAAGACGCTTTCAAAACTCATCGGGTCCTCACTGCCCGCGCAACCAAGCTCTGGCGCAATTCTTTTGACCAATCCACTTAACACCTTGCCCGGACCAACTTCAATCAAGTTTTGCACTCCCATCGCGCGCACAGTCTTGACACAATCTACCCATAAAACGGGATTATAAAGCTGCTTGATCAGGTTTTCTTTGATCAACTTCGGCTCATTCTGAATCGCGCCACTTACATTCTGAACCACGGGAATTTCAGGATACTTGAATTCTACCCCTGCAAGGGCTTCCTCGAGCGCGACAGCCGCCGGCCTCATCAGTGGGCAATGTGACGGTACGCTCACATTCAAGGGCAGCGCACGCTTCGCTCCAGCCTCCTTGCACCATTTCATTGCACGATCGACCGCAACAGCCTCACCGGCAATCACAGTCTGGCCTGGAGAATTGAAGTTCGCAGCGGAAACGGTCCCTATTGACGCCGCACGGGCACAGATTTCGACAAGCTTGCTATCCTCAAGGCCAACTATAGCAGCCATCTTTCCCTGGCCCTGCTCGACTGCGGACTGCATAAACGCCCCTCTTTTATGAACAATTGAAACCGCATCCTCAAAAGAGAGCACACCTGCTAGCACCAGCGCCGAGTACTCTCCTAAAGAATGCCCTGCCATCACCATCGGCTGGAGGCCTCCACGCTCACGCCAAAGGTTACCAATTGCAACAGAGGCAGCAAGCAAAGCCGGCTGTGTTATTTCCGTCCGATTCAGAAGACCGCCAGGATCCAACTGGCAAATCCGCCATAAATCCTCCCCCAACACCTCCGAGGCATGATCGAAAGTATCCAGCACGGACCGGTTTTCCGAGGCAAGATCTGCCAACATACCCTTCTTCTGTGATCCCTGACCAGGAAATACAAATCCGATTTTCTTCATTCCCTCTCCGGTAAAACTAGTTTCGTGTGCCAGTCAGTTTGCCCTGATTTGACAACGTGATGCACGCGGTCCGTTCGCCGATAAGCTGCGGTACTGCGTATTCAATCTCAAAAATGGCCTGTTCGATAGCGAAAGAAAAACCCGTGGCCGTTGCATGTCCATGGCCCTTCACAACGCTTCCGTGCAACCCTGATAAGCTAGCTCCATTGAATCTTTGTGGATTCAGTTGAGCCGAAAGTATGCTGCTTAGCAATTGCGTCTCAGCACCTGCTGTCGTCTCGTCAAGCATCTTGCTAAGCGTTTTCAGTAGGTGGCGGCTGACCATCAGCAGAACCCAGTGTCGCCTGCATTGACCATTGAATCAGCTTCGCCCTGTTTAACAAGATTGACTGCCAGATGTGTAAAGGAACGACCATACGCATTGAGGGCGCAAATCCCCGGATATGCGCCAATCGTTGTGAATGACCTTAATCCGACTCGAGGGCTGGCCCGGGAGGTCCCTTATTAGAGTAATTATGCGTCCGTGATCACCAACAAGACCAAGCTGCAATTCGGTGTGTTTTTGCAAAGCGCGAACAGCCGAAGTCACATTGACGTCAACGCCAATGCGCTACCTCCCATCGCATCAGCAGCGATGCGTCTTGGGTTCAGCAATCTCAGTCGTCGCCAAGGTCGAGGACTTTCTTTCCTTTGTAAAACCCGTCAGCCGTCACGTGATGACGCCGGTGTCGCTCACCGGATGTTGGATCTGTTGCGAGGGTCGGACCAGATAGCGAATCATGTGTGCGCCGCTTATCACGTTTTGAGCGAGTTACCTTATTTTTTTGTACAGCCATCTTTGTTCTCCAAATCCGAACTAACTAAAACTTTGCAACATCAGAGTGCTTCGTCATCTTGTTTGAGTACTTTAAGCACGTCGAATGGATTCCGAGCCACCCTGCTCTTGTCGTCACCACCCAGATCCTCTTCCATCTGCTTGTACCCCAGAGCATCCGCACAACCGCTGTCCGGATGGTAGCTGACTAAGGGCATACTTAGTATCAGCTGTTCTTCAACAATGCCGGCAACAGCAATTCTCGGGCCGTCCATCAGCCAGGGGTCCCATCGCGCGCCAAGCGAATCAATTTGACTTTCATTTTCTATAAGCGCGAGTTGGATGGTATCAGAAAGCTGCAGTGCAAGCGGCTCCAAACACCTTTGACAGGCCACCACGACTTTGGCTGACACTGAGCCAAGGATTACCCTGCGACCAGTTTCGGTTATCGAAAACTGTAGCTTCCCGTTTACCTCACCGCTATGACTGGCCAGACTCTCTACGAAACGGGGCAAACGATCTAGACTAATCTGTCCTTCAATTGCCGTCTCCAGATCGAACGCTTTTCGAACATCGACGTAAGTCGGCAGTGGGCTGATTAACCCTTGCGGAGATGAAGCGGAATAGAAAAGATCACCAGCGTCAGTCATAGGCGCGCAATAATAGGGCGAGAAGCTGAGTGTGTCAAAGCCAATATCTGTATCGAATCATACGTATGAATATGTTCTATCAATATGATCTGGATGGCATTTTCCTAAATTTAGTTATCTGCGCTGCGAAACTCTTGTCCCGGGGCGCGCTTACTTTAAACAACGTATCGGTACCAGGTCGTCTAAACCGAATATCTGCCGCATGCAGGCATAAATATTTTGCTGTAACACTGGATCCGCCTTTTACCTCTTCGCCCTGATTATTTCCTCCATATTTAGGGTCGCCAAGGATCGGATAGCCAGCTTGTTGGCAATGAACCCTGATTTGGTGGGTTCGGCCTGTGACCGGATAGGCTTCCAACAAAGTCGTTGACGAAAACCTCTCCATTATTTTGAATCGAGTGGATGATGGCTTCCCATACGGGTCGACTCGGACGAATCGTTCACCAGACTCTGACAAAACTCTTTTCAGGGCAGCCTTGACCTCAGTGACAGCTTCCGGCCACTGCCCTTGAACAAGTGCGTGATAGCGTTTTTCAATGCAATTCCGCTTGAACTGATTCTGAATATCTCGAAGCGCGAGCGCATTCTTACACAAAATGATGGCCCCTGACGTGTCGCGATCTAGCCTATGGGCCAATTCAGCCTCCCCCCAATTGGGATGGATTTGTCTAACAGCCTCTATTAATCCGAGTCTGATACCAGTTCCAAGGTGTACCGCGAGCCCAGGCGGCTTATTCAATACGAGGAGATCATCATCTTCATGGAGAATTGCCTGATTTATGAGCTTGACTAGCCCCGCTGAAGGCTCGGGCAATTTTTGAGAATCCGGCAAGTGAAGCGGTGGAATTCGCACCTTGTCACCGGGCTTTAGTCGTGTTTCCGGTTTCGCTCGCTTTTTATTCAAACGAACTTCCCCACGCCTGATAATGCGATAAATACGAGTGCGTGGCACTCCCTTCAGCTCACGGATTAGAAAGTTGTCCAACCTTTGATCTGAAAATTTTTCAGTAACCAGTACGGTTCGCACTTTACTCGTTTTCTCCAAACTGAAACTCCATTGGTGGCCGATATGTTCAGATTTTACAGCAAACCACCGATATCTAGATGGTGTACAATGCGCCGAACTGTAACGGTCTAGGGTATTCCTCGGCATGCAATCTCTGAAAAGCTACCTCAATTCTGTAATCGGCGAAGCGATGGCGGAAACAACGCTGTCTAAATCAAGCAATGCAAATGTTATTACATCCTCGAAGCCGGATTTCGGAGACTATCAAGCCAACGGCATCATGAGCGAAGCTAAGCGGCGAGGATTAAACCCACGCGATTTAGCAGACCAAGTAATCATATCACTCAACCGAAGCCTTCCTAGCCTGATTGACAGACTGGAAATCGCAGGGCCCGGGTTTATAAACATCTTTCTGTCTGAGACTGAAATCAAGAATCGTGCAACCAGGGCGTTGCAGAGTCCCACACTTCTGATACCGAAATCTGAGGATCCAGTAAAGGTCGCTGTAGATTATTCCTCACCGAATCTCGCGAAAGAAATGCACGTCGGACATTTGCGCGGCACCATTATCGGAGACGCAATTGTCCGAGTACTAGATCGTCGTGGCCATACTGTACTTAGGCAAAATCATGTGGGCGACTGGGGCACCCAGTTTGGTATGCTAATCACCTATATGGAGGAAGCATTGGGCACGGATAATGATTTGCCCAACGCCCTGTCCGATCTTGAAAGCTTTTATCGTAAGGCCAAACAGCGCTTTGATGATGATCCCGCCTTTGCGGACAAAGCTCGACTAACAGTAGTCAAATTACAAAGTGGTGACGCTGATTACCTAAGGGCATGGGAATTATTCATTGAAGAGTCCCTTCGACACTGCGAAGCAGTTTATGAAGCACTCAATGTCACACTTACTCGCGATGACCTGGACGCAGAAAGCGGCTACAACGATGATCTTGGCGATGTAATCAAAGACCTTCATAATGCCGGCTTTCTAGCTGAATCCGAGGGCGCCAAGTGTGTTTTTTTGCCAGAGTTTACCGGCAAGGATGGAGAGACCTTACCATTAATCGTACAAAAATCAGATGGTGGCTATCTTTATTCAACAACTGATCTTGCCGCGATTAGATTACGTCGTAAGTTGAACGTGCAACGGGCGCTTTATGTTGTAGACGCTCGCCAAAGTTTGCATTTTCAACAAGTTTTTGCTGTAGCTCTTGCAGCTGGCTTCGCCGGACAGGACTTAATGCTCGAGCATATCTCTTATGGGACGATGATGGGCAAAGACGGCCGTCCGTTTAAGACCCGTTCCGGCGACACGGTGAAGCTCGCTGAATTACTGAACGAAGCGAAACAGCGAGCCTACAAGCTTGTGACTGAGAAAAATCCGACGCTCGAATACGTTGAGCGACAAAAGATTGCCGAACGAATTGGAATAGGTGCAGTCAAATACGCTGATCTGTCAAAAAACCGGACCAGCGATTACGTATTCGACTGGGAGACAATGCTATCTTTTGAGGGGAATACCGCGCCTTACCTACTTTACGCATATGCCCGAATTAGGAGCATTCTAAGAAAAGCCCCCGAGAAAAAGGTTGACGAGATACAAAACCTGTCCACACCCGAAGAGCGAGCACTGTGTCTCAAAGTCTTACAGTTGGCTGAGGTCATAGAAGCAGTTGATAGAGATTGCATGCCAAACCAACTATGCAACTACTTGTTTGAACTTTCTGGACTCTTCATGAAATTTTATGAGAATTGCCCCATTCTCAAAGCCGAAAAGCGGCAAATGAACACTCGCCTGGCCCTTTGCAGTCTGACCGCTGAAACTTTGCAGCAAGGATTCGAACTGCTTGGGATAACACCACTTGAGCAGATGTAACTACTGAGAGCGAAACATCACTAGGTGAGTGTCTTATTCCCAATCGAGAGTCCAGCGCATCCCGTTCATTCGATCTTCATGAGGACCTTATTTAGCCTTTCTGAAAATTTCCCTGGCTCTTGTAAGTGGCCACCTTCTGCCAGACTGGCCTGTCCAAATATGATTTCAACTAAATCTTCAAAGCGCTCTTCATCCTGCTCATTATTGAGTTTCTCGATAAGGCCATGCTTTGGGTTGACTTCAAAATTTGGTTTCGACTCTGGCACTGCCTGCCCAGAAGCTTCCATGATTTTCCGCATCTGAGCGCCAATGTCTTCCTCGCCGATGGCGAGACAAGCCGCAGAATCAGTGAGACGATGAGTCACCCTGACTTCCTTTACCCGGTCGTCTAGTACCGTCTTAATCCGGTCTACTAAACCCTCTAAAGCCTTCTCGGATTTCTCTTGTAGCTCCTTCTCTTCGACGTCCTCGAGGCCTCCAAGATCTAACTCGCCCCTAGTGATATCCTGGAACTGCTTACCGTCGAATTCTTGTAGGTACCCCATTAGCCACTCATCTATGCGGTCATACATTAGGATGACCTCAATGCTTTTCTTTCTAAATATTTCTAAGTGAGGACTAGTTCTAGCGGAATTTAGCGAGTCTGAAACTAGAAAATAAATCTTGTTCTGTTCGTCACTCATTCGACTGACATAGTCTTCTAACCCTTGGTCCTGAGACACACCTTCACTTTGCGTAGTTGAGAATTGCAATAATCCAGCAACTTTCTCTCGGTTGGCGAAGTCCTCACCCGGCCCTTCCTTTAGCACTTGACCAAATTGATCCCAGAATGCTTGATATTTTTCTGAATCTTTTTTGCGCAGCTTACTTAGCATATCAAGACAACGTTTGGTCAAGGCGCTCCGCATCGAGTCAACAGCAGGATCTTTCTGCAAAATTTCGCGTGAAACGTTGAGCGAAATATCGTTTGAATCCACGACGCCTTTGATGAAACGCAGATAAAGAGGCAAAAACTGCTCCGCGTCGTCCATAATAAACACCCGCTGGACATACAGTTTCAATCCTTTCGCGGCATCCCGGTTCCAAAGGTCAAACGGCGCTCTGCCGGGCAAATAGAGAAGGCTGGTATATTCCAGCTTCCCTTCAACTTTATTGTGGCTCCACTTAAGTGGGTCTTCGAAATCATGACAGGCAAGTTTGTAGAAATCTATGTACTCTTCTTTTTTTATTTCTGATCGCGACCTTGTCCAAAGTGCTTTTGCATCATTTACAGCTTCATATTCAGGCGTCTGCGGGTCAGCTTTATCGGTGCTTTTTTCAGTGGCTGTATCAGTGTCTTTCAATAACATAACCGGTAAGGACAGATGATCTGCGTATCGCTTCACAATGCTTTTCAAACGGTAAGATTCTGCAAACTCAGCTTCATCTTCTTTGAGAAGAAGCGTTACGGATGTCCCTCTGTCGGCTTTCTTGATATTTTCAATTGTATATTCAGACTCGCCGTTCGACCGCCAGAATGTAGCCGAATCGGCTGGCTCTCCTGCTCGACGTGTTCGCACCTCAACCGTTTCTGCCACAATAAAGGCCGAGTAAAACCCAACCCCGAACTGACCAATGAGCTGGGAGTCTTTTCTCTGATCACCAGTTAGTGATTCCAAAAATTGAGCTGTGCCTGATTTGGCGATAGTGCCAAGGTTTGAAATGACCTCCTCGCGGGACATTCCGATTCCGTTATCGGTAATCGTTATCGCCTTTTTCTCCTTGTCGAAATCGATTTTTACGCTTAATTCAGCATCCTGCTTCAGCAGATCACTATTGGACAAAGCTTCGAATCTGAGTTTATCTGCAGCATCCGAGGCGTTTGAAATTAATTCGCGTAAAAAGATCTCTTTGTTCGAATAAAGAGAGTGAATCATAAGATGAAGCAGCTGCTTTGCTTCGGTTTCAAAGCCGAGTGTTTCCGCTTTGTGCTCAGTAGTCATATCTCGCCTCGTATTAATCTTTCAAAAAAAAACCCGGTTCTTTTCGGACCGGGTCTTTAATGGGGCCAAATTTCGCTATATCAAGAGAAAAACACTAGTCTAGCAACGAAGGGTAAGGCTCATAAAAGTCTATAGCCTCCTGTTTTCGTTGCTCGATAATGTTGAATCGCTGCTCCGAATTTCCAATAAATGT
Organism: Gammaproteobacteria bacterium; assembly: GCA_003514305.1. Classification (GTDB taxonomy): domain Bacteria; phylum Pseudomonadota; class Gammaproteobacteria; order Pseudomonadales; family Pseudohongiellaceae; genus UBA9145. The sequence goes on from DORE01000244.1 coordinate 30,283, forward strand.
CAGGTACTGATTGGCCGATTCACGATCTTCTTCATCACCCGCATCCGCAGCCTGTCGCGCAGCAGACCTCGCGCCCTCAAAGTCATCTAATTCCAGTAAGGCGCGCGCCAGAAATATCAGTGTGTCCGAACGATTACTAAGATTGCCCTTATCTATTGCTGATCGGAAGGCATCGGCTGAGTCACTGTAATTAGCCATAACGTAGTGGATGTAACCTACGCTGTCCCAGGCATCCCCACTATCTGATATTTCAGCCAGCTCTAGCGCGCTTGGCAAGGCACTAGCGTAATCACTGGCGATCAAGAATAACTGTGCAGAAATTTGTAAATTGTCTTCGTTCCGTTCAATTATGCCCTCTTGCAAACCTTCTTCTATAATTTCCGACCCCGTCAAAGGTATATCCATACCAGCGAGAGATTGTCCCAGATTCAAATAACGCGCCTCATCATCGACGACCCCATTGAGATACGCAAGGTTAAGCGCTTGCACTCTGCGCTCTTCCATATCCAAGCTAGCATAAACGGCATTGAGATTAAGCCAATCGGTGGCATCATTGAACTTCACGATCATAGTTTTAGTAAGGTCCAGAGCATTTTCAAAATCTTCAAGGACAAAATAGATTCCGTTCAGGTATGCGTAGTCATCTCGACCTAACTCTTCGCCTTCTACCAATGACAGATTCATATAGTCTAGCCAGAAAGGAAGAGCTTCTGCGTATTGTTCCTGCTGATAGTAGGCGTATGAGAGACCTTTAAAAACAACCACATCTTCGACTGAGGAGAGTTGACGCCAAGCCTGATAGTTCTCAATAGACTTGGCCCAGTTTTCTTCGGCAGCATAAAGCTGGCCCAAAGACCTAAGCGTTCTCAACCTTACATCGGCCCTTAATTCTTCAATCGTTAACGTCTCTTCAAAAATACCTATGGCTCCGAGGTAGTCTTCTATGCCCAGATAGTAATTAGTGTAGAAACTAAGCAGGGTAGATTTCTCGAAATCATTCATCCTGTCATAACGACGTTCTCGAAGGTCATCAAGTTGTATTTTTGCTTCTGCGAAATCAGGTTCATCTTCCGGATCTTCAGGTGACATCAGTTCTTGAATTTCGGTTATCGCCCGCATCACCTGCTGACTCAAAGTTCCCGACGTACGTGCTTCTGGAGGGGCCCGTTGCTCATCCTCCCCTGCACTCACTAAGCCCGATAGTCCGAAAGGAATAACCAGACCAGTAAGCAGAATAGTAAGAGAGATCTTATTAAGCTTTTTCATTCTGCCTCATTCCTCAAGCTGATATCTAAACAGATATTGTACGCCGGGCACTTCTACGCCCTGTCCATCTACCACCCTTGGCTGGAACTTGAAGCGTGTAGCGGCGCGCATAGATGAACGGTCGAAGATGCTCGCTGGTTCTGCATCCACGACTGTAATGGTGTCTTCTACAACGTTGCCCATCCCGTCCACTGTAAATGACACAAGACACCAGCCCTCAATGCCACGCTGTGCCGCTCTTGTAGGATACTGCGGCGCTATAGCGACGAGCGGCAAATAGTCTCCGTCAGTCGCAGAAATGGAGGCATTGTCAAGGGCGAGACTATTGTCGATTTCAACGGAAGCTCTCTCGATATTCAGAGAAGGCCCCGCATCAAGATTGATTTGTTTCTCTGGAGTGTCCGGCGTGTCCTGAACTACCTCTTCAATTAGTTCTGGCTTATCGATTTCCTCAATAACTTCCAGTTCAATATCAGGCATCGTTGCGTCGACTATCTTGACCACGTTGACTCGTTGGTCAAAACGCTCTCCAGTGGCGATGAGAGCCTGCATGAAATAGAACAGACCAAGCGTGATGCCGGTAGCCATTGCCATTGAAACTAACCATCTAACAAAGATCATGTTACGCCTCCGCAGAGATACTGACATCCTCGAT
>DORE01000241.1:0-6634 GCA_003514305.1 Gammaproteobacteria bacterium
TGCCAAAATCACTATTAAATGAAGATAGCGTTTATTTCGGAAAGTTTATATTTGTTGACATCATGCAGAGAAAAGTGGCTCTTCGTATAAACATAAAGCGCCCCTGCCTTAACTAATAGAAACCCCACACCAGGTACACAGGAGATATCATCTGCAGATGTGCATTATTAACTTGAAACTGAGATTGCTTGCGCCGACCACAAGCTTTGATAAATCGGCACGCTTATTGCTCAAGAATTCAGACAAGCTAAACTAGAGTATCCCGACTAGCTATGCACTGAAAATAATTCGCTTTTCGCTCTATAATAGGGTCGAAAGCGCGATGAGTTCAGCTCGTCAGCTATCAACGATTTGTAGACGCAGTGCGCTTTACAGAGGTTGCACTATAAAAGTGCAACAATAAAGCCAAGACATAATAGTTCGAACTAACCGGCTACGAGCTGTAACCGACTCCACTTCCTGCAAGCCATTTTTAAGGTATGAGTATGATCCACACCAAAAATCGTCGCCCAGTTGCGGCTTTAATGACATTTTTTATCGCTTTGGCTAGTTCAATACCAGCTTATTCTCAAGAAAGCAGAATCGAAGAAATCATGGTGGTGGCCGAGAAAAGAGACGAAAGTCTACAAGACATCTCTCAAGCTATCACAGCGATTACAGAACTCGATTTGGAGACGCGAAATATCAGCTCTTTCGTTGACCTTAGTGCATTAGCACCCGGTTTGACTGTTTCAAAAAACGAGGGCTTCAAAACTGTCGTTTCCATCCGAGGCGTCGGTAATGAGACAAATCAGAATGCAGTCGCTGCTCCTTCCGTCGCTTACCACATGGACGGAATCTTTATTGCCTCACCTTTTTCTCTTCAATCTGATTTTATAGACGTTGAGAGGATTGAGGTTTTGAGGGGACCTCAAGGAACATTGTTCGGGCAGAATTCTACTGGAGGCGCGATCAACGTAATTAGCAAGGCACCTTCTTTTGATTCTCTTGAGGGCAAGGCAGATATTACAGTCGGGAACTATGGGCTGACAAAAACCCGTGCGTCCATAAATCTTCCCCTATCAAACCGACTTGCATCAAGAACTTCTATTTCTCTAACCTCGCGAGAAGGCTTCAGCGAAAACGTCTTCAACGGTCAAGAATTAGACGATGCAGATCACACAAGCTTCCGGACGGACTGGCTTCTTGAGCTAAACGATTCATCAAGTCTTAGAGTATTTGGTCAGTATTTTGACGCTGACAATAATGGAGCTGCGATGAAGGGATTTTTCGATACGACTCCAGACAGAAGGAAGCTCTCTCAAAACACGCTGTCCAAGTATCAACTCCAGTCTAAGATTGTCGGTGGTATTGGAGAATTCGATATGGGCTACGCGACTTTGAAGGCCCTTGCAAGCTGGCAGAAAGACGAAATTTATGTTGTCAGGGACAACGATCGGCATAATTTATTTCACGACCCTTCTTCGGTCTCTTCTGCGGCTCCGTTTTATGTCGGAGTTGAGTTCAATCCTGAGAGCCAGATCCAAGAAACGACAACATTCGAAATCAATATGATTTCGAATGAGCCCCTTAACGGAGTTTTCGATTGGATCATAGGTGCGTTTTACATGGACCAAGAAATCGAAGGCCACATCAGGGAATTTCTGGACGATAACTTCAACGGAGTCTATGACGGAACATTTACTGATCCTTTTTTCAATACTAGCTATTCCAGCATGTTCCCTTCCTCAATGATTCCTGCAGGACTTGCCCCCGGTCAGATTCCTGGCGGAGCTGGAGATTGGGGGTTTATGTCCGATAACTATCCAACTCGCGAATCATATTCAGTTTACGGACAATCGACCTTTAACGCTTCAGACATGTTGCGACTTATTGCAGGTCTTCGGTATACAAACGATTCAGTGGAAAGTTATGTAAACAATTTTTTTGGAGGACAGATCGGTAATTTAGAAAAAACATCGAAGAAAACTACTGGCCGACTAGCTTTTGAATACGACCTTGGAATGGATTCTATGGTTTACGCCTCTTACACATTGGGATTCAAGCCCGGTGGAAGTAACCTTACCTACGGTTACACGGAAGCTGAGGATGCAGCAATGGGCAATGCTATTGCACCCCCTCTTGTGTTCCCAGTTTTCGAAAGTGAATCTGTTACTGCGTACGAGGTTGGACTTAAATCTGATTTTGCCGATGGTAGAGTACGAGCAAATGTTGCTGCATTCTTCTATCAATATGATGATCTGCAATTTCAGGCGACCGATCCGGATGTTTTTAGGGGCGGTGTAGCGAATATTCCTGAATCTGTAATGAAAGGTGTTGAAGCTGAAATTATTGGCATTCTTTCTGATGAGCTGACACTAGACTTTAAAGCTGCAGTACTGGATTCTGAGGTAACTCAGGATTTTGAAACACTGGACAACGTTAAGGCGAACTCTTCTATACCGGCCCCTCCTTGGTGCAGCCCCGTTGGATATTTAGGTTTTTGCTACGAAGACCTGCGTTACTCAAACAGAGAGAACGTAAAAGGGAATGAGCTCGCTAAAAGTCCAGATCTGACTGCGAGTCTCCGACTCCAGCATCAGACGAGTCTGTCAACAGGTCACACGCTCACGAGCACAATTGACTATGTTTATCGCGGTGCTTTCCAACAGCGTGTAATCAATCATCCATTGATCGACACAGTGGAGGACTACAATCTTCTCAACTTAACAGCGGGCATTGATTCTAGTTCTGGGTCATGGGGGTTCGACGTCATGCTGTATAACTTGACAGACGAAGATGGAATCAATTCCGCTATGACTGATGTGTTTGGAGTTAATGCGACCGGCATAGAACTAATTCCTCCACGCCAAATAATGGGGAGGCTCAGCTACTCATTTTGATAAATGATTTCGGCTCATCACCCTCTCGGATTGGTGGAACGGTATGCGATCATCTTTTTACTGGTGCGATTTAGATAAAGATTAATTTTAGGGCGAATAGGGCAGACAGTGCCCATGCTACATAGGAAACTTCCTGTGATTTCCCGGTGAAAGTCTTTATGACCGCAAAACTTATAAAGCCGATTGCGATCCCATCCGCAATTGAAAACGACATGGGGATCATGACGACTGTGATTAAAGCGGGTATCAGTTCTGTTTGATCGTGCCAGTCTAAATTCTGCAAGCCACTCAGCATGATCATCGCGACGTAAATTAAGGCGCCTGCTGTCGCGTATGGCGGAACCATGCTGGCTAGAGGCGAAACAAAAATTGTAAGGCAGAAAAATAAAGCGGTGAAAACAGCAGTGAGGCCTGTCCTGCCGCCGGCTGAAACCCCAGCAGAGCTTTCAACGTAACTTGTTACTGGGGCACAACCTACTATAGTACCCAACATACTTGAAATACTGTCGGTTTTTAGGGCTGCATTGATATTAGTTATATTATTACTTTCATCATTTAGTTTTGCGCTGTCAGCTACTGCGAAAAGAGTTCCAGCTGTGTCAAAAAGATTAACAAACAGGAAGGCAAGTACCACAGTAACCATACCAACATTCATTGCACCCAAGATATCTAGCTCGAGCAATATTGGTGTTAATGGTGGGGGTTGTGAGATCAATCCGTAGTAATCGACCTTGCCGAGTACGATCGCTAGGCCAGTAATACTCGCGATGCCTAAAATAATTGCGCCAGGGATGCGCCTTATTGAAAGAACGGTTATCAATATAAAACCCAAGAGCCCGAGAAATGTTTCAGCACTGGCAAGGTCTCCTAAAGACACATAACTTGCACTGTCAGCAACTACAATACCGCTGTTTTTTAGGCCAATGAATCCTATGAAAAGTCCTATACCGGCAGCGATTGCAAATCTGAGATTCCTTGGTATGCTCGCAAGTACCAACTTTCTCAGCGGCGTAAGGCTGATTGCGATAAAAAGTATGCTGGATAAAAAAACGGCACCGAGAGCAACTTGCCAGCTATAGCCAAGCTCCCCGACCACTGTATAAGTGAAGAATGCGCTTAACCCCACGCCTGGGGCCAAAGCAACTGGCCAATTGGCGACAACCCCCATTGCAAAGGAAGCAGTCGCCGCTGCTACGCAAGTTGCAGTGAAACTTGCGTCATAATCCATGCCAGCCTGTGCCATCATTTCTGGGTTTACCACTACAATGTAGGCCATTGTAATGTATGTGGTTAGTCCAGCAATGCATTCTCGAGGGATGGAGGTTTGCCTCATATCGATCTCAAAGAAGTTGATCAATGCCTGTTTCATGAACGATATACTAGCATCTATTCTGTATATGTTGGCGTTAGCAAGAATGGCTCCTGAAGGTGATTATTTCGAAATGTCGAGCATTTGGAGTCAGGCTTTCAATAATTTATATCGCTTACGCAGAGCTGGGCACAGTATTTTTGCTTTCAAGCTTTGACAGTAGTCATGCTCGGCCGTAAATCGGCTGTTGTTTATGGTTTGGATGGTTGTCTTCAGCCAATCAGAATTGGTGTGAAGGTACTTTTCTTCCGATGGAGCATGGCGAGATTGGGCATTTTTGACTATTTTAATTTGACTGACTATATTGAATAAAAAGACCTTTGGGGGATCGGATGCGAAAACTTTTAGTTTTGTTTTTTATCTTAACGCATGCAGGAACGACCGCTCAAAGTTATATGCCCATTTGGGATGTTGCAGAGGAGGAGCTACTCAATCATTTCAGAGAGCTTTTGCAGTTTGATACTAGCGACCCTCCCGGGCGGGAGTTACCAGCTGCTCAATATATATACGATATTTTAAAAGCTGAGGGCATATCAGTAGAGATGCTTTCGACGGATAGTGAGCGTCCAAATGTCGTTGCAAGGATCAAAGGTGACGGAAGCCAAGAGCCACTATTGATCATGGCTCATACAGATGTGGTAAATGTGGATCCGAGCAAATGGAAGTTTCCCCCTTTCAGTGCGACAGTTGACGGAGGCTACGTTTACGGTCGTGGTGCTGTTGACGATAAAGATAATCTTGCTGTGGGGCTCATGACAATGCTTGAGCTTAATCGTCAGAAGGTCCCGTTGGCTCGAGACGTTATATTTCTGGCAGAGTCCGGGGAGGAAGGGGCAACTGAATATGGCATTGAATTCATGGTCAACAATCATTTCGATCAGATTGATGCAGAATTCTGTTTGGCTGAGGGTGGCAGCGTATCGCGTGTCAATCGTGAAGTAGTTTATGCCGGTGTCCAGACCGTTGAGAAATTGCCGTATCGACTTGAATTAGTTGCAACTGGCGTTGCAGGGCATGGCTCGGTGCCTTTGCAGAGCAATTCAGTAGTACGTCTTGCAAAGGCGATTTCAGCCATTGCAGACTGGCGATCACCTATTCGATTGAACGAGACTACTTTCACTTACTTTGAGAGGCTTGCCTCAATATCCCCTCCCGATGCTGGTGAGCGGTATCTCGCAGTGCTTGATTCAGGGCGTGCAAGTGAGGCTGATGAGTATTTCCTCGCCTACGAGCCACGTCACGCCTCCATGCTTCGATCATCACTGTCCCCGACGATTTTTGATGCCGGATATCGTATCAACGTGATTCCTTCAGAATCTGCGGCATCAATAGACTTCCGTGCGTTGCCAGATGAAAACATTGAGGATTATTTGGAACAGATTCGAGGGGTTATTGGCGACGACTCGATCAATGTCAGTCTTGGGCAGCGCAATACAAGACCTCCCGGGCAAGCAAGCATCAACACAAAGGCATTTGCAGCGATTGAGGAAGGATTAAGAACTCATTATGGAGTTATTACCCTGCCGACTATGTCTACTGGCGCAACTGACATGGCCTATCTGCGAGCTCGAGGGGTGCAGTGCTACGGCATTGGTCCCGCAATTGACCGTGAGGATGCGGCTCTAGGATTTGGCGCCCACAGCGACCAGGAACGAATACTTATTAGTGAATTAAATCGTTTTTTACGATTCCACTGGGATGTTGTAGTAGATTTGGCCGCGTCGAAGTAGCTTCTGCCCAATATTTTCAGAAGCAAGCAAGCCGAGCGGTTCAAATCCTGACGTTAAAAGCTGTCTATAAAGGATGGCCTTTGAGGAATTCCACAATCGTGGCAGCAGTCTCTGTTGGTTTTTCAAGGCCAATAGCATGGCCCGCGTTGGGAACTATCACAAGCCTCAGCCTTTCGCCGTGTTCCGCTTTCATGAGATGGCCATTTTCGATTGGGGCGGTCAGGTCATCCTCGCCCATGACCATTAACAAAGGACCTTTCCCCCCATCGACCCACTCTTCAAGTGGGGTATTACGGTTGGCATTCTGCTGCGCAGCGCGTGCTGCTGGCCAGTAACTGAGAGTTTTTACGTAGTCCTCAACTATCTTTTCGTCTGTTGAGGGAGAAAAGAGTGTCCGTCTTGCTAACCCCTTTTTTTCATTGAAGGTCAGGCTTTTGTCTCCCAACAGACTCCCAAGTTCTCCTGGTTTTGTTAAAGCGGGCACGATGCCGCCGGCAGCTATCAGTGTGACACTTGCGACCCTCTCTGGATAGTCGGTGGCAAGCATGCGTGAGGTGCGGTTGCCAAACGCCCATCCAACCATATGAAAGCGGCGCGCGCCAAAGTGGTCCGCGACGGAAATTACGTCATCTGCCAGATCATGAAGTGTAAGG
>DORE01000241.1:7052-9189 GCA_003514305.1 Gammaproteobacteria bacterium
CGTTTGTATCTTGAGAAGTCTCCGCCAGAGCCTGGCAGGGCCAGAATTAATTCTGGGCTCTCTGAGTCGGGCGTCCACTCCACCACCATAAGTTTGGCGTGACCAATGTTTATGGCGTAGTGCGATTCATCTTGGGCGATTGCAAGGTTTTGAGTATTGCAAAGGATGCTGATCAAAAAAACGAAGAACCAAACTTTTACGCCAGTGGGTGCAATTGCAAAAATATTTAAGAGATTTGGTTGGGTGAGCAAAATCATAAGAATCTTTGTGCAGCTTGTCTGTTCCTAAATGCCCAACATTAACCCGGTCAAGACCTATTTTCCAGTCTTGGAGTACAGTGAGCTGTAGCTGCTTAAACAACTTACTCTGCCTGTAATGACTTGGATGTGCTCAGTTTGCTGCACAGCCAACGCGATCTGCTGCGACTGTCTCACTTTGGGGCCAACGAGGCACAATGAGGCGATAACTACCTGCATGGTAACAAGCTATATCCAAACGATTAGGCTTACCTTTTTAGTTGGGAAAAACTCGATTCATCCGTATTCTCTGGGCAACGGCTTGATTCTCGTGATTGTCATCAAGTGCTGCTCAGACCACTATCTCAACGGCTATGGGCATTTCAGTATGCCCGAGAAAAGTTGTCTTCAAATTAAATTGCCTAACCTGCATTCCAGTTGAGTTGCTACGTATGGTTGGCTTTTTACTCACAATGTGTCATTTCCATTGATTCGCATTAATTTCTGCACGTGTGTATGCTAACTCTCTGTATTATTTACACTTCGAGGCGCATAAGTGGAATTGAAAATGACGATTGAAAAACCGACAGGCCTAGCTAGCTGTATCGCACTATTGGTATCAACGGCTCTGATGTTTCTCTCAATTTCCGCTAGTGGTTATACAGAATATCGCGTCGACCTATCCGAGCGTGATGTGCAGCAGGTCAACATCGAAGTGCGATTTAATGGTGTTACTGGAAAAACGCTCGACTTCCATCTTCCGACATGGCGCTCTGGTCAGTACTTGGTTATTGACCCCGTCGGAACGATGTCGGGCATCGAGGTGATTGACGGAAATGGCTCTGCTTTGGACTTCAGGCAGACTGCTAAGTCTTCCTGGCGAGTTGAGCGACCCACAGGGGTGGCTGATGACGTTGTCGTGCGCTACCGTATTTATGCGGACAGTCTTAATGATCGAACAAGGCACGTGGATTCGGAGCACGCATTTCTGAATCCAGCAGCTGTTTTCATCTACGCTGACGGCCACCGCGAAGAGCCGATTGAAGTCGATATAGAGCTGCCAGAGGGTTGGCAGGCTGCGAGCGGAATGGAGCAGCCAAATAGGGGTTTCTTCATTGCGCCTCATTATGATCGATTAGTTGACTCGCCTATCGAAGTTGGCACATTTGATATGGTCACATTCGAAGCGGCAGGCATGACCATTGACTACTTGATTGAAGGCACTTGGGATGGCAACGAGGAGCGTTTGGTACAAGATATCGGAGCTCTTGTCGAAGCCACTACCAAGGTGTTTGCAACAGCTCGGCGTGGTTTACCAACCGATCGCTATTTATTCTTGCTTAACAGCAAGTCTGGTCTTGGCGGTGGGACTGAGTACTACAATAGCACAGTAGTTCATACGGATCCGCGAGCATTTTGGGACGAGGAGCGCTGGAAACGCTTTCTAGGGCTGATGGCTCATGAATTTTTCCACACTTGGAACGTTAAGCGCTTTCGCCCAGCGGCTATAGATACTTACGATTATCTCGACATCAACTATACTGAAATGCTCTGGGTCGCAGAGGGTTTGACCAGTTATTACGATGAGATTCTTCCGGTGAGGGCAGGCTTAGTTTCTATATCGGACTATCGCGAGCAGCTTGCTAATACCATTGACAGCGTCTTGGACAATCCTGGATATCGTCATGACACCCTCGCCCGAGCAAGTTTCGAAGCTTGGACAAAAGGTTATCACCGTGGTTCGGATCGTTCCGCAGACAAACCTAATCGCACAGTATCTTTCTACAGTCAGGGTGGTCTACTTGGCCTGGTGCTCGATCTCGAGATCCGTCGTGCCAGTGATGGTGAGCGGAGTTTAGATTCGGTGATGTCAGCTCTTTACGACGACTTTCCGCTTGGTG
>DORE01000169.1:0-1897 GCA_003514305.1 Gammaproteobacteria bacterium
GAGTCCTTGCTTATCGTAACCGTTGGGATCGCTGCGGCTGTGGTGGCTCTGATTGGAGCCATAGCGACCGTGAACGGTATCTTAGCTGACCAGATCGGTGTCACGCTCTCAATGGCAATATTTAGTGAAGCCAGTCTCATTGCGATCGGACTTATTTACATTAGCTCTGTATTGTTGAGCCTCTTCCCTGCGGTGCAGGCATATAGAGCGTCTCAGAACATATCATGGTCATAGAACCGGCTTGGTAATCCTTTTAGAATGTTATAAAGTAACATTGGAAACGTGTGAGGGACAATGAATAACAAAGAAGTAAAACGAGTTCTTCAAGACGCAGAACGCCATTGCTCAGAAAATGGAGCGAAGTTAACTGCTAAGAGGAAGCTGGTTTTAGAGTCTCTCCTAGATTCAGACAAGGCCCTATCCGCCTATGAACTTGCTGATTATTGTCGTGTTGAGTGCGGGTCAGAGATGCTGCCCATGTCGGTGTATCGCATGCTGGATTTTTTGGCGAGTGAGGGACTGGTGCATCGGCTGAAAACAACTAATAAGTTTATTGCTTGCTCTCATATTTCTTGCGACCACGAACATCAAGCGTGGCAGTTTTTGATTTGCCAGAGCTGCGACAAAGTGGAAGAAGTTGATTTGGAGAAATCAATCGTGAGCAAAATTACAGATGCGATCCATGAAGTAGGATTCCGGATAGCCGGAAGTCAATTAGAACTTGAAGGCGTTTGTGCCGACTGCTCTGCGCCTTAAGGAGCTTGCTAGTAGTGCTGTCGATGTTGCTGGACAGGGCGTCAATAGGCCTCTCGGTCATTTGTGTCTTGCATTGTTTCGCAACGCCTATTTTACTGGCATTTGCGCCATCTCTATTAGCGCTCCCTGTTGCCGATGAAAAATTCCATGCAGTCCTAATATTCATGATCCTGCCCGCGAGCCTTGTTGCCTTAACACTCGGATGCAGACGCCACGGAGATATGTCTGTTTTTTACTGGGGCTGCAGTGGCTTAATTGTTTTGGTAGGAACCCTGTTGCTAGGTCACGATCTGTTGGGTGACACGGGTGAAAAGATTATGACCGTCTTCGGATCCGGTTTGGTGGTTGTCGGCCATGTGCTGAACTTCAGGTCCTGTCGGACTAGTGCCTGCGAGCACTAGGCAGCGTTAGCTTCATCGCAGCAAAGCGACAGCAAAAAAACGCACCTCCATGGTGAGACGTAGCCACTAAATACCAAATATCTATTGCAGGGCCTTCTGGTATAGGTCCAAGTAGTCCTCTGTAGTTGGAGATCTTGGATTAGTGGCGTTGCAGATATCTTTTGCTGCATGTTCTGCTAAGCCCGGTATTGAATCACTCCTAACACCCATTTCTGACAAGTTCTGGGGCATGCCGAGCTCTGTGTTCAATTCTCTTATATAGTCTGCAGGATCCGCATCTCTCTCGATTCCCATCGCTTCATTGAGTCTCGAGTATTTGTCACCAACGTGCTCCCTATTGAAGTCTAGGACGATTGGTAGGATTGCAGCATTGAGCGTGCCGTGATGAAGTCTGAGCTTTTGGTCAGCGCCGCATGCGTGGCTCATTGAGTGTACTGAACCGAGACCTTTGCTGAAGGCCATAGCTCCCTCCGTCGATGCCATCATCATATTCCATCGGGCTTCTTCGTCCGAGCCATCTTGAGTCGCTTTTAGTAGATGTCCTTCTTTTATGCCGCGTTGAATACCGTCGCATGCAACCGCTTCAGCGGGCGGATTTATCTGAGGAGACAATAGTGCCTCGATGCAATGAGTAATAGCATCCATCCCCGTACCAGCGGTTAAACGAGGTGGTAATCCGATCGTAAGGGACGGATCACAGATCGCAGTTTTTGGAACGAGTTCTCTACTTGCCAAGATCA
>DORE01000169.1:2285-3532 GCA_003514305.1 Gammaproteobacteria bacterium
GGTATAGCTACGAGAGGCGCCACTTGGCCAATCTTGGCTGCCCCGCCGAGTCCTGCTGTGTATTCCAGAAGGTCTCCTTCATGGGTCACCCCCAATGCGACAGCTTTGGCCAGATCCATAGCGGAACCACCGCCCAAGGCTATGACTCCGTCACATCCCGCACTTTTATATTTCTCTATGGCCTCCTCTACGGCCATTTGGGTTGGGTTCTCTGGGGTTCCATCATAAACGGTTAAACCAGCCTCATTACCCAGATTGCTTACCAAATCACTGACCATCCCGAGTTCGACTAGACCCTTATCGGTGCACAATAGCGGCCTTGTTATTCCATGTTGCGCCAAAACTCTCCCTAGTTGGGAACTAGCACCATGATCAAATATTGCTTGGTTCATAAACGTTAGTAGGGCCATTGTCTCTCCTATAAATTCGTTATCTGTCGAGCAAGTAAGCTGCGTTGCAGACTAGATTTTTCTTACGCTTTCAATCTTATAACACAACAAGTTTTTATCGCTAGCGCTTATCCGTGGACCAGCCCAAGGCTTGAATTTATGTGAGGTGGAATCGTAAAAGTCCCCACCTGACCTGAATTTTCGGGATATTTCTGGGTGTTCTGGGGAACTACTTACCCGCTGGTAACTTCTCCAAATCGATCTGTAGCTTAACGGCTTCTGCTTCGTCGGATATTTCAGACCATACACTGTTCAGTTCACCGCCCTTAGCTCGTGCGTCTAAAGCCAAACCTAGTTTCCAAAATATTATGGCGAAGGCTATAGCCAATAAGTCGACCACAATTAAGGGCCACTGATCCGACAAAGCAGAAAACCAAATGTTAGACGACACGAAAAAAGAATTCAGATTGTGATTCCACGGGAATCAACCAGGCTTTTTGGATTAGAGAGGGTTTCCATTTTTAATCCACTGTTATTCCATTTTTTGGTATTGAGGGTGCGGAGGAGGAGGGCTACAGTGTATTCATCTTGTGAGGAAGGCAGCGACTCGAGAAGCTGGGGTACTTAGAAGAGAGAAGCAGAAGGGTGAGAAGTCGAGAGAGATTTCGCCACATGTTGGAAGGGAAGGTCATAGTCCAACGCTGGTAGACCGCCAGACCCCTTCTACTTCGAAATAATAAAAAAGCGCCAAATGGCGTTTTTTTTTGTCTCTAGAAAAGACAATTGACTTTCTGGTCTAGGACTTAAACCCTGCTCAAACAGATCTCACTCCAGATTCCGCGCGTTACCAAATGTCAC
>DORE01000124.1:0-2306 GCA_003514305.1 Gammaproteobacteria bacterium
CAGCTTTCGACAGCGAAGGTGCTGCACTCGTAGAAGAATTTTATTCGATGCTGACCTGCGAAAAACCTGTACTACTCGCCTCACAAAATCTTATGTCGGATTTGGTTATCGCCCAACAAAAACCAATGATTGCGGCTGTTTGTCAGCTGCACGAAGACAAAACAATGTTGGATGGAATGAAATTCAATAAGCAAAGCGTCGATATTGCGAATGAGGCTCTTGGAACCAAAATCGGTGCCAGTGTTTTCATCCCCGCGTTTGGTGTCAGCGGCTTTGATTATGTAGGTACTTTCTACGGAGAAACGTCCGACATGGCAAAGCTTATGGACTCTGTACGAGATCGGACACTGCCAGCGAAGTTTGCCGCTGCTGGTATGGAACCGGTAGCCGATTGCGTAAACGATCTGCACACGTCGCACTTAATGATTAACCGGCCCCAGTAAGACTGCGTATTCGGCAAGATAGCTACGTAAAGAGCGCCAATCGATTCATTATTTCGGGCGGCGCTTCGCTCTCGCCCCGCCGAGTGGAACGCAATTGTTATAGAACATTGAGAGAAAATGGCGGTACAAGAAAACAAAGTTATTGAACGTTGGATTGACGCCGAAGATCCAGAACCAATTTTGGAGCCGGACCTTCCAATAATCGACCCCCATCACCATCTGTGGGATCTAAGAAAACTTAACGATCTTGGCTTTCGCCAAGAAGTCTACCTGTGTGAAGAAATTTCGAGGGACATAGCGACAAGCGGTCACAATATCAAGAAAACCGTTTTTGCTCAGTGTGGGGCATTTTACCGAGCCGACGGCGTCCAGCATATGCGCTGCGTGGGAGAGACTGAATTTGCAAACGGCATGGCCGCGATGAGCAGATCCGGTGTGTACGGAAATACCAGTCTTTGTGCGGGAATTTTTTCGACGGCAGACATGAGGCTGGGTACAGCTGTTCAGGCAGTATTGGAAGCGCATCTCGACGCGAGTCAAAATTTTCGCGGTATCCGAACGGCCCTTCCAAGTGAGCTGAATAGCAATTTTATGGATGCATTCGGCGTAATTGAAAAGTTCGGCCTCACGTATGATAACTGGTCGCCAGACTTTTCAAGGCTACCAATATTGGCCGAATTAGCGAGACGCTTTCCAAGCGTCAAGGTGGTCGTGAACCACCTTGGAGGAAAAATCGACGTACGAGCGAGCGATGACGACAAAGCATCATGGAGATACGCCGTCGAGACGATCGCAGCGTGTCCGAATGCCGTAATGAAATTGGGAGGAGCTCAAATGAGGGTCGGAGCTTGGGAGCCGCACTTTCATATGAACAATGCCAAAACACCACAAGGCTCGGACGACTTTATCGACGATCTAATGCCATATTATGCGCACGCGATAGATTCCTTTGGCCCAGAAAGGTGTATGTTCGAAAGCAACTTTCCTGTGGACAAGGAGTGTATCTCTTACCGGACGTTGTGGAATTTTTTCAAGAAAATAACGAAACGGCTGGGCTTATCCGACGCTGAAAAAAACAGCGTATTCTACGACTGCGCGAGATCAACGTATAAGTTGTGAGACGTTTTGGACCAAAACCCTGCTTATTTCGAGAATCAATAGCGGGCAGATAGGCCAACGAAAAATACCTGGGCTTTGGGCTTAACCCGTAATCACCGCTGCCAGGAAGTTTAGTACATCAGGTGGGCGAGAGAGGAGCAAAGCGGCAACGCGATTTCGATTCGTCCAGGCGTCGGTCAAAAAATCAGTTAGGTAAACGGCGGCGCGATGTGAACATCTTTAGTAGGCAGACCACGCCGGTCAAATGCCACAAGCTTCTGTCAGTGCCTAAATCGGCTAGGTTGCCTGCACCAAGCAAGCCGCACGAACCTCGCTTTAGGCAATCAACTCAGCTCTAGTCCCTCAAGCGTATTACTTTCCCTCCAGTCTCGGAGTAATTTCATGTACGCGCCGACCCCTTTACTGTATGTCTCACGTCGAACGTCACGATATCGCTTACGGGTCCCCTCCTGGTTGTAATAGCCCGGTGTGCAGGTGTCAGGAGAGCCCCCTAATACAAAGCTTGATATTCGGGTATCAAGCTGATTGCTGATCCAATGCTCTTCCGCCTGATGAGACACGTTAGCAGACTGGATCCCGCGACGGCTCAGTTCGCTAATTGTGTAAGCCACGTGGCCAGCCTGAACATCGATGCCGTGAGCGTAGTTGGCACCGAGTTGAAATACGAAGCCGCCGCCGCACATGTAGAGGTTAGGAAAACCGCTCACCATTAGGCCATGCATGCTGCGCATGCCATCCTGCCAG
>DORE01000124.1:2675-4816 GCA_003514305.1 Gammaproteobacteria bacterium
CGCTCGTAACTGGACGTGATCTCAAATCCGCTCGCGTAAATGATGCAGTCCACTTCGTATTCTTTGCCGCTAGCGACAACGCCGCGCTCAGTAATGGCCTCGACACCTTGGGTGGTACTAACATCGACCAATTCCACGTTGTCGCGATTAAAGGTGTCAAGGTAATGATCATTGAATGTGGGTCGCTTACAGAACTGGTTGTAGTACGCCTTTAACTTATCAGCGGTCTCTGGGTCTCTAACCGTTTCGTCGACCAAGCCTCGGATTTCCTCCATGGTTTTGAAATCCGCGAGCTGAACGAGATTGGATACCTGCTCGGTAGCCTTGGAGGCTAGTGTCCTTACATTACGAGTCAGTCTGGTCCAGCCATCGTCGACAAATGCCGGATCGATGGGGCCGCCCAAAAATGCTTCACCGAATTTCTTCTGCCGCTCTTTTTGCCATCCGGGCTTAAGGCTAGCTGCCCATTTGGGGTCGGTTTCGGCGTTGTTGCGCACGTCTACGGACGAGGGCGTTCTCTGAAAAACGTATAGTTGCTTGGCGCTCTCACCCAAGGCGGGCACGCACTGTACCGCGGTCGCGCCCGTGCCGATGATGGCGACGGTCTTATCTGCCAAATTCTCGAGGCCGCCCTCATGGCTGCCGCCCGTGTAGTCGTAATCCCAGCGACAGGTGTGGAAAGAATGTCCTTTAAAATTTTCCACGCCCGGTATACCGGGAAGCCGCGGTCGATTAGCCGGCCCTGTGCCAAGGCAAATATGGCGAGCCCGCATTTCATCGCCGTGGTTGGTTTGAACCAGCCATCGGTTATCGTCCTCGAGCCAGCGGAGCTCTGTCACCCAGGTCTGGAAGACCGCGTCTTCATAAAGCCCAAAGTGCTGTCCAATGCGTTGTGCGTGTTCGTAGATTTCTGGTGCAAATGAATAGCGGAGTTTTGGCACGTAGCCCGTCTCTTCAAGAAGAGGGAGGTAGCTGTAGGATTCAATGTCACACTGTGCGCCAGGGTAACGATTCCAATACCAGGTCCCACCAAAATCTCCGCCACTTTCTACAATTCTAACTCCCTCGATGCCTGCTTGAACTAGACGCGCGGCTGTGAGCATGCCGACCCAGCCACCGCCAATAACAATGACTTCCCGTTCGTCTTTGATGGGATCTCGCTGAACAGGCTCGCAGTAAGGATCTTCTTCGAGATATTTATTAGCAAAGGGCGAATCGTGAGACAATTTAACAAATTGAGCTTCGGCGTCCTCTCGGATGCGTTTTTCACGCTCTACAGCGTAGCGTTTGCTCAGGGTGTCAGGATCAAAACCAAGTGAATCGATGGAAAAAGGATCGTTGTTGACACTCATGGCTAGCTACCAATAATTCTTTTCCCGAGCATATCGTAACGAAACCAGGCGAGCTACAAGAGGGCCAGCCCGCACCAGCGGCCAGATCCTGGCTTGGGGACTTCAACCCGTAGCCGCCCCACAAGGCGGACATATAAAGAATCTCAGCTTCCCGGTAGGCTTTTGATATTTACTTGATATTCGTTACTCGGCACGCTGAATAACAATTGGTGGTAAATCCACGGCCTCTATTTCATCCACCCTAGGTTTACCGTATCCACGATCCAAGATGGAGTTAGCCGCTGCGATACGAGCGGTATCGGAAGAGCCGTTTATGGCAACGTCCACAAGCGTGCCAAAGGCAATATTGGTGTAAGACTTCGCTAGATCAGACAGTCTTGCGCCCTGCTCTCTGGTGGCCTTATTAAAAGAGCCGGTTGGCCTTCCTGCACCCGGCCGATGGCCGCCGTGCTTAGTCACCTGTGGCATGATTGCTAACCCTCGGTCGAGTGATTCCTTAGTTTACATGAAGTATCTAAACCGCCTATTCCACAGGATTTTTAAGCTCGGCCGCTTTTAGACCTGCTTCTAGCTCCAACACATTCGCAGCACTAGCTTCTTCTCTGAGCATATCCACAAGGCTATTAATATGTGTTGGCGTTCTGCCGCGCGTGTCTAAACCACCTGCATATTTTGGCGCATGGAGGTAGTAGGAACGCTTAGGAATGCCTTTGACTCCGTTGTGTCTGTCGTATCGAAGTCGCAGATTGTGGAGAGTATCCATCAGACCGATAACCTTTGCCTTACCCA
>DORE01000124.1:4939-5442 GCA_003514305.1 Gammaproteobacteria bacterium
CTTCGCAGGGCTAGCTTCTTCTCTAAGCATATCTACAAGGCTATTAATATGTGTTGGCGTTCTGCCACGCGTGTCTAAACCACCGGCATATTTTGGCGCATGAAGGTAATAGGAACGCTTAGGAATGCCTTTGACTCCTTTGTGTCTGTCGTATTGCAGTCTCAGATTGTGGAGAGTATCTATCTGACCGATAACCTTTGCCTTACCCAAGCCAGTTATACGGTTCGTGGCATGGGTAAGACGGTGAGAAGTAAAACAAACAACGTTACTGTGCATCGGTAGCTCCTAGACTAGATAAAACAGGAGCATCAAAAAGCAGAAAGAAACCCACTTGGTTGCCGTTTAAGGCCACATAACTAAACCACCTTGCTTGGGTAAGCAGGTTGGCGAGGACTAAGTCCTACTCTTGATGCTGGAGCAAAGCTTACTAGCCTACGATTAGGAACTCACCCCTTCAGACAAGTCGACATCTAGGAAGATTTGATAGGCTTTGTCCTCGAGAC
>DORE01000074.1:0-11843 GCA_003514305.1 Gammaproteobacteria bacterium
GCCTATTTGCGGTCGAGGGTATCGACAACAGGCAGCGCTGGGCTCGGCAGGTTGGGGCGAACGGCGTGTTTGACGCCAATAAATCGCATGAAATGGCTGAGCTCCAGAGCATGCTGCGACTGACAGAGCAGAATGGGGGCGCAGACCTGATAATTGAAGTTTCCGGCTCTCCGGAGGCACTTAACCTGGCGATTGACCTGTGTGGCTACGCAGGGCGGATATTGGTCGGAAGTTGGTATGGCACCAAGAGCGCTTCTATTGATTTGGGTGAACGCTTCCACCGCAATCGAATACAGATCATATCGAGTCAAGTAAGCTCAATTGCGCCGGAAAATAGTGGAAGGTGGAATTCGGCGAGGCGGTTTGAAGTCGCCTGGGAGATGATAAGGCGATGTCAGCCAGAGCAGTTCATATCTCATCGCTTTCCGCTGAAATCTGCAGAGCAGGCTTATGAGCTACTCGACACGAATCCCCAGGAGGCCCTGCAGGTAGTATTCGACTACTGAAGTTGAGCAGGCAGACCATTGTAGGCCTGACCGGGACGAAGGACTGAATAAGGCAGATCTTCTGACCATTTTACTTAAAAAAAGTACAGCTCGTTGTTTTGGGGCGATGAGAAAATTGCCAATCGAGGAATATTTGATGTACACAGTTTCAGTTAAGCAAGATCTCATTGCCCAGCACTATCTAATTGGAGGTGACTGGGGATCAGAGAATGAGCCTCATTCCCATCATTACGAGGTAGAAGTAAGATTGGAGGCGGCGGAGCTGGATCAGCACGGTTATCTCGTCGACATTGTTAAGATAGAAGAAAAGCTGCAGGCGATAGTCGATTATTTTGGTGACAGCATGCTTAACGATCTTCCGGAGTTCGCCGGGTTGAACCCGAGCATCGAGCACTTTAGCCGTATCGTTTGTGAAAAAATGCTCTTGGGCATTGAGCCTCCGGGCACCGGCCGATTTACGATCAAAATCTGGGAAAATGCGACTTGCTGGGCGGCTTACGGAAAAGATTATTGAGCAGGTGATTTGGAATGTAAGGCAGGCAAGGCCAGTACGCCACTGAGCAGCAAAACTAAGTCGCGCGCTCGCATCAAAATAACAACGTTGGCCATCATGCTCAAAGGAAGCGCCAGTTCTTGAAATGCCCAGAATAAAGCGGCCTCCACAGAACCGATTCCACCAGGGAAAGGCAGCAGAAAGGCTAGTCTCACTGCGGTAAAGAGCAGAATGAAGTCTGCCACATCCAATGGAACCTGTGCGAGACGCAGCAGAAACCAGAACTCGACAATCATGCCTGTCCACGCTACACAGGAAACAGGTATCGCTAAGCCCAATGCACGGCGATGGCCAACAATCAACATTCTAATTTTGTGATTTATCTCGTCCCAGTGATCGCCAAGTTTGGTAAGGCGTGGATGTCGTTGCCATTTTTCGATCGAACGCCGAATAAATCTACGTAAGCGCATGGGCCGCAAAAAGAGCAGCAGAACTGCGGTGACCATCAAGAGTATTACGCTAAATAAAAGCACTATAACTGTTACCGAGCCGATTTCTGGCGTCGTCGCAGAGCCAACCAGCAACAGTACGGCAATGAGCAGGGCGCAAAAATTTACAAATAGTTCAAAGAATCGATCAAGACCCACTGCGAGCATAGCCAAAGGCCCTGGTACGAGGTATCTCCGCCAGAGCCAGTAAACCTGAAGCGGCTCTCCTCCAAACTGAGGCCCGGGCGTAATAAAGCTGACCATGGCGCCTGCCTGACGGATACTGAGAATCTGGAGGAGACTAATATGAAGGCCTAACGCGCGGGTCAAAATGAGCCAGCGCGTGGCTAGAAGAATTAGAACGACCAGATTGATTCCAATCCATACTGCCCAATCTTTTAGTTGCAGTGATACGAGGGTTTCCCGAAAATCTGTTAGGGGCAGTTGTAAAAAAATATAGGCCGCCAGCAGAAATGAGAGGGGCCACGCGAGTGAAACAAAATTTTTGGCGAAATTTTTCAAGCCCCGTCGTACCGATTGATCCAATGACTGTCTTCTTGCCAGAGGCAGAACCTTCCGCTGCCGAGAAACATGGACCACACGACGCAACACAATAATAAATAGTCCATGAAATGCATGGGATTGGAAATATGGAACCAGCCAAGAAGTCCCAATAAAAGCAGGCAAAAATAGCGTCCTGCTATACCCAGCACGACCATAATGGTGGCCAACGCAAAGTAACCCAGCATGACGAGGCTTGGCCAGATCTCACCCCCAATGACCACAGTTGGAAATCCAACTCGCCACAGCGAGAAGGCAAGCAGCGTGGCGATCGCAAGACGTAATCCTGGTTGTAGGACCGAATGGCTAAAAAGAATCAGTCGGTCTAATTTACGGCGAGCAGCGTCTGAATTTACGGTTATTCGGCCACTTACCACCAGCCAGTCAACGATGAATCCTGTCAGAGCGGGTAGCATGAAAGCAAATCCTGCCACTAGGGTGACCGGTGGATAGAACAAGGGCCACAGCGTGACTACAAGATAGCCCATTTGAAACCCGGCCCATGCCCTGCGGTGCATAGAAGGGGCCAGCGGGTAAATAGCCATTCCCAGCATGCGTCTGAGTATGAGACCCGCTTGGAAGAGATAGTAGGCAGCACCCATAAGTAAATAGGACACGTGAACCTGGCCATAGCTCCATGCTAAGCCGCCGGCGACCGCCAGGCCAAGCGCATCTGAAACCGTATCCAACTCATTCCCCAGCTCGCTTATTTGCCCAGTTTTTCGCGCCATGAATCCATCGACTCGGTCCAGCACAGCGCCGAGAAAGTAGATCATGCCCGGAAGCCAGGATAACCACATCCCCTCTGGCCAGTCTTGAAACAGAAAGCCACCGGTTGCCGCGATCAGCCATGAGCGGAGAAGTGTTAGGCGGTTGGCCCAGCCTAGCTGGTCGTAGAGAGGAGACGCCTGATCCGGCCGGTTCAGCTTTAGGCGCCTGGAAGTTTGTAAGCAAATGAACAGCCATAGCACAGAGCTTTGGATCAGCCACTGCAACGAAGCAGTGGCACCCCAGACGGCTGAAAGCCACAGTGCACCCAAGCCTAGCGAGAGTAGACCGCCCACAGAAATCTGTGTCAGCTCTTGACTGAGTGTTTTGATTCGTATTTCGTCGCACTGGATTATCTTTTGAGACATGCCGCAACCATACGACTGACGCTGGGTATTTTCAATCTGCAAATCGGCGCCGAAATCTCGGTGCCGGCCAGTATTCTTTCGACAAAAATCGGGTCACTTATCGCAGTGTGAGCAGATTTTGACTGGCTTCAACCAGTGTTCCAGTTCAGATTTTGGGGTGCAGGGTTGTGGCCAGGATTCATGGCAGTGCGTAAGCGACGAGCTCCGCTGGATTACCGCTGCCGCCAACAAACATCGCCAGGTACTGTTTGCCGTCGTGTTCATAAGTGAAAGGTAGTCCTGTCTGATTATCCGGTAGATCCAGCTCAAAGAGTATTTCACCTGTAGTCTTGTCGACTGCGCGGAAAATCGGGCTGGCGCCAGCGCCCCCCGTGCCTTCGCCAACAAATAGCAGCGTTTTTGTAAGCAAAACGCCAGAGCGAGTGGGGATGCCTGTCCGAGGCATGTCGATGCCCTCAAGTAGAGGGTGATTTTTGATTCGCTCGGGAGTATCGGCGTTGGCAATCCACCACAGATGCTCACCGCTATTCATATCGATTGCGGTAACTCGGCCATAGGGAGGCTTTACAATTTCCAGTCCCTGAACTCGAGGTGCGCGTACGCCGAAACCCTGACTAAGATCGATATCAGAATCGGGATTTTTCGACAGAGCGAGCACCTGAAGTTGGGTCCTTGAGGGAACGTAGACGATCCCGGTTTCTGGGTCGAATGCCGAGTGCTCCCAGTTTGCGCCACCGGTAGATGAGGGCAGACTGAGCAGCCCGCGGGTGCCGTCAAGATTGTCTTGAAGCGACGGTGGCGTAAAAATAGTTTCACTAAGCCTAAAATCCTTCACAGCTTCTAAAGCCAGCGCTCTTAATTCGGGCGTATAATCGATCAGGTCATCTTCACTAAAGCCCTGTCGGTCAAAGGCCGCTGGCCGAGTAGGAAAAGGCTGGGTGGGCGAATACCATTCTCCGGGCACGTCACCCTGCGGTACAGGCCGTTCGACGATTGGCCAGATCGGCTCGCCGGTGAGCCGGTCGAAGGCGTAGATCCACGCCTGTTTGGTAACTGACATAACGATTTTTCGGCCGTTTGGTAAGTCCGCAATGATTGGTGCATTGGGTACGTCCCAGTCCCAGATGTCGTGATGAATGAACTGATAGTGCCACTGACGTTCACCTGTTTTTACATCTAGTGCGACAATTCCGCTCGAAAAAAGGTTGTCTCCATGACGGTCGCCCCCGTAGTAGTCACCGGTTGGATCTTCAATGGGGAGATATACATGGCCTAGTTCTGGATCTCCCGAGATAGGGGCCCACACACCAGAATTACCGGTGATATCATTTCCGCTCAACCAGGATTCAAAGCCGTATTCGCCTGCCTCCGGAATCGTGTGGAATGTCCAAAGCAGCTCTCCGGTATGTACGTCAAAGCCCCGAATATCTCCCTTGGTATTGAATTTTGATCGTGGCCTGCCTCCGGTGCGATGGGCCGCGCCGACGACGATGACATCATTCATCACAAACGGTGGCGCGGAGATTCCTATATCCGGATAAAGGTAGCGGGGATCGTCAGCATTTCGCAGACCTTGATAGAGATCAACTATTCCGTTTTCGCCAAACTTTGCGTCAGGTATCCCAGTTTTAGCATCCAAAGAAACTAACTGATAACCCGGAGAAATGTCGATGACCCGCTGCTTGTCGCCTTTGCTGTAAAATGCGACACCCCTGCCTGGCCCCTTGCGAGGTGCTTCATCATAGCGATCGCCTTCATCATAGCGATATAACCAGAGTACCTGACCATCGGCGGCATCGAGAGCTACTACGTTGCGAGTGTTGGCGATGTTTGCATAGAGAATTCCATTGATTTCCAAGGGCGTTGAGGGGTTGGCGTAGTCAACAGACGTGCCAAAGTTTTCTGTGGAAAATGACCAGGCCAGTTCGAGATCGCTGACATTGTTTTCATTGATCTGATCCAGCGGTGAATATCGATGAGCCCAATCGCCTCCATAATAGGTATTCCAGTCGCCATCATTGACTGTGGTCTCCTGCTGGCCAAGGACCAATGTTGAGACGCTGGCAGCAAGTAAAGCCAGTGATAATCGTGCGATAGGAATTGAGGTTTTCATTCTTATTGCCATGGATTTTCTCCCTCTGTGTCGCTCTGGTGGAAGCTGTTTTTCGTTCAGATTTTTCCGATTGTTTCTAATCTAGTCAATGGCGCTCCGATTGACCAGAGCCCTTCGAAACTTTTCATCGACTTTTGGAGCCTTCGTGAACGATCACTGCGGTTTCTCCCCAGCCTGTAAACGTTGCACCGGGCCAAAGGTTTAAAGAGGTTCCGCTGCCCAAGTTGGCTAGCTGTACACTGACCTCGCAGGCCGTGACTTTGGCCAATTTAGGAGCCAAATTAACGCTGGTGTTAGCGAGGTCAGATCGCGCAAGTCGACGCCTTCCTGTAACAGCTTGGTCGAGTCCCGCTGCTTAAAGTAAGTGTCTTCGTTCTTGATTTAAGAGGCCTTTCGTTTAACTCGTTTCTATTAATCCAGAATAATAGGGCTAGACTGAAAAATACAGTGGTTTACACTGGTCTTGAAATTAGTCATACGTGGATAAGAAATGAAACAAATATTTTACAAAACTTACTCCTCAGCACTATATCTTTCGCTATTGTTTTCATGTTCCGCCCTGTCGTGGGCCGATGAACGGCCAAATGTAGTGCTGATCCTTGCGGATGACCTGGGTTTCACCGACATTTCGCCCTTTGGCAGTGAGATCGATACTCCAAATATTGCGCGACTTGCCAAATCTGGCTTGTCGTTCACGAACTACCACACTGCGGCTAATTGCGCTCCAGCGCGTGCAATGTTGCTCACTGGGGTGGATAGTCATCGTAATGGTGTTCCAAACATTCCAGAATCAATTCCGCCCGAGCAGCTTGCATACGAACACTATCAGGGCGTGCTGAGTCAGGACGTCGTTACTATCGCGAGCCTTCTGCAGGATGTTGGGTACCACACTTACATGACGGGGAAATGGCATTTAGGGCATACCCCGGAGCTGCTTCCGTCAGCCCGAGGCTTCGATCGCACTGTTGCGATGGCCGATACCGGCGCGGATAATTGGGAGCAACGCACTTACTTGCCGATTTACGAAGAAGCTCATTGGTATGCAGACGGTGAAAAGCACACTCTGCCCGATGACTTTTATTCTTCCGAATACTTTATCGATAAGACCATTGAGTTCATTAGCGCGAACGCGGCGGACGATAAACCGTTTTTCGCGTATATCCCGTTTCAAGCTGTGCACATGCCGGTCCAGGCGCCGAAAGAGTTCTCAGATAAATATGCTGGCGTCTACGATCAAGGTTGGACTGTTATGCGGGAGCAGCGAAGGGTCGCTGCTGAAGAGGCGGGAGTGATACCACGAGATACAAAGACTATCGTGACTCCTGGCACTCTTGATTGGGCTGCCCTCACCGATGAGCAGAAAAAGCATCATGCGAGGCGCATGGAGGTCTATGCGGGCATGGTTGACGCGATGGATATGCACATAGGTCGGTTGATCGACTATTTAGAAAGTATTGGAGAATATGACAACACTGTATTTGTGTTCACTTCTGATAATGGCGCGGAAGGCTCGCCGCTGATTAGCCCAACTGCGAATTCTGTGCTGGATTCCTGGTTCGACAGGGTGGGTTATGAAACTGGCATTGAGAATTTAGGAGAAAAAGGATCATGGGTTGGAATTGGTCCAAGTAATGCAACGATTGCAGCGTCACCTTTAGCCTATTATAAATTTCATGCTAACGAAGGAGGCCTTCGTGTTCCGCTTGTGATATCCGGCCCTGGCGTCACAACGCGCGGAGAGCTTAGCGATGAGTTCGTCTTTGTAACCGATCTCGCTCCGACGATTCTCAGTCTGGTTGAGGTTGATGCTCATGATGGTAGCTGGAAGAATCGGAAGGTAGAGCCAATAGTTGGTACAGATTTTTCAAGCTATTTGCAGGGGCAAGAGGGGCCCATCCATGCTGCGTCAGAGCCCATTGGTTACGAAATGGGGGGTAGTAGTGCTCTTTTTAAAGGCGATTACAAAATAGTAATCAATCAATTTGAACAGAATGAATTCGAATGGCACCTTTTTAATATTAAAAACGATCCTGGTGAAGCGAATGACCTAGCTCGAGCGGAACCTGAACTGCTAGCTGAGATGTTGTCCGATTATAAAGAATGGGCGCAGAACAACGCCGTCTTGGCGATGCCAGAGGGTTATAACCGGGCACGTACAATACTACCTGGATACAGGCGCTAGCGATCTACGGTTTAAACTATTAAGCTGCGCTGTGACTTTATTTAAGAAAATGTCTCGTGTGGTTCCAGTCGTATTCAGGATCAAGTGAGTTGTCTCAGCTTGCGGGTAGTCTTGGATAAAACCTGACCGACGGCGGGCGCACATCCCGCGCCAGCCGGCTAAAAGAAGTTCTGCCGTAACGATTGCAGCGATTTAACCCTGGGCCATGGGTTTAGCTTGCAGCTCTGCTGCCCGGTCGTAAGCCAAATCTTTGAATGGCCGCCCGCCGTTTCGACTCAAGGTCCTTTTTTGCTGTGTGACCGTGATAAGCTTGCGTGATGCGAACATTATACTTGCGCCTCCTAGTCTTGCTCATGCTGCTTGTGCTGGCAAGCCCGCTCAGTGCTTCCGAAGAAACAGCGATTGCTCTGACTCAATGGGGGCAGCCAGATCTTGAAGGGGTCTGGAACTATTCTTCTAAAGTGCCTCTGCAGCGGCCGAAACATTTCGGCAATCGTCAGTTCATGACCAAGGGAGAGACCGATGCGGAGCAAGATCAACTGCGTTTAAGAATCGGCAGTCGTGGATCGGTTCGCTCAGTCGACGGAGTTGAAGCGCTCTATAATGATAGTATCTGGGCGGAGAACCGTAGCGACACGGAGAACGTGCGGACCTCGCTGATTGTGGTGCCAGCTAGCGGGCGCTTGCCATCTGTTCAGGCCGGCATCAAACACGAACCAGGCGGAGCCCTTGACGTCACTGGTACGCGGCCCGTTAGATTCGCCGTTGGTGGCATCGGTCGGTCTGGGCCAGAAGACCGGGGTGTTTCCGAGCGCTGTATCGTCGGTTTTAACAATATGCCGCAGCTGATGCCCAGCGTGTATAACAACAATATCCAAATCGTGCAGCATCGTGATTATGTCGTGATTCTTGCGGAGATGGTGCACGATGCGCGTTTGATTCCACTGAATGGGGAGCCCCGGCTATCAGATGACATTGGTCTCTGGTCGGGCGACTCGCGGGGTCGCTGGGAGAAAGATACCCTGATCATTGAGACTCGGAACTTCAATGGTTTGACTCAAAGCCTCGCAGGTTATGGCTCATCTAGAAACAAGATACTAGTAGAGCGCCTCAAGAAAGTGGGCCCGCGTTCGCTCAGTTATGAATATACCATTACCGACCAAGACACTTTCAGTGAACCGATCTCGGTGATCATCCCGCTGACAAAGGTCAACGCACAACTCTACGAGTATGCCTGTCATGAGGGTAATTACGGGATGGCGAATATGCTTAGGGCGGCCCGAGCCAAGGATGCGGCAGCTCAGGAATATCGTGTGGCTGACTTGTTCCGTGACCGACGTTAGGCACTCATCCGTGCATGAAGCCTTTAGCTTGATCAAAACCTTGAATACCCTAGCACTAATTTCTGCGCTGGCTTCTTGCATCACCCCAAACACGCGTGAGTGGCCAGATGATGTCCCGAAAATTAGCTTTTTCGTAAACGCCTATCGCGCTGATATGGCAAATCAGGCGCTACAATCTGAGCAGGCCTATCTTGAATGGATTCTGGGGTTTTATCAGGGAACCGTAATCTATCCAACTGGCTGGCTTGATGTTGAACGGCAGTTACTGATCAGCACGGGAACAGAGCAAAAAGCTGTGCTCGCGTCGCGCCTTCGAGACCTGGGTATCAGAATAGGCACTGAATGGGCGAAGGATAATGAGGTGAGAATGATAGACAATCGCATGCTTGCACTTTGGGGTTCTTGTTTGCAATTAATGCAGGGCACAGACGCACGCTTGGCAGCTATAGATCTTGTCGCGCAAGATATTGAAGCGCTATTTAAAGGGGCTCTGCAAAAAACGGACATTGTGGAAGCCCGCTATGCCGAGCGTCTCGGATTTGAGGTCTTCGGTAACTTTTAATTCCAATGGAAAAGCGCCTGATCGAGAAACGATCAAATCTAAATCAAGAGGTTAGTTACCTTTTAAGTTTTGGTCTAAATAGGGTCGCCAGGAGGCATCTGCAAAGCAGGTGCCGTTTCTGACCCTCCCGCGCGTCGCTGCCATTGACGAATATCTGACGCCGTTGCTTCTTCGTGGGCTGTTTTATTTCTCCTTCCTTCGAGCTCGCCGGCAAGCGCATTGAGGCGACTGGCCAGCACCGCACGCACTTCTCCAGAGTTTCCAGAGTTGCTAGCCTGAGTCCTCATTTCATCGATTGTGATTCTTTGCGCAACATTCAGGACTTGTCGGCCATATTCGTCTTCAGGAGTTTCAGCGCCCCAGGTGGTTTCCAGTAAACTGTCAACCACTTCTTCAAGATTTGGGAAGTCCCCCATACTTCCGTAGCTCACCAGTCTTTGCATGCGCGCTGGATGTAGCAAGGTCTGTATTGAAAGGTTGGCGGACCCCTCTGCTGCTCCCAGGGCGTCAAATAACAGGCCGCTTCTTCCGGGAAATGCTTCCCCCTGACCATGACGATAAGCAGCAGGTGGCAAGAGTTCCAGTATGTTTTGTGGCAGTTTCAGAAAGTTGACGCTGAGCGTGCCAAGGACCGCATCTAGAGCATCTCTCTGCTCTTCACCATCGACAATATTAAGAGGCGTTTGTCCATCACCGCGAACCGCATTGCGGTAATTCGCTCCCCCAATACTCTGGGCTGCCGAGCGTAGTTGGAAACGATGGTGCATATAGAGGGGCAACAAAACATACTCCAGCTTGGAGTAGGGCTCGCCCTCGCGGATAAGCGCTGGGCTAAAATTAGCTAGACCAATGCGTCGCACTTCGATTTCTGTCCTGAGCTGGTCAACCAAATTGTCGCCATTGTCCCAGACGCTGGCATATTGATGTCCGGCTCCAACAAAATTATTGTTGTTGTGGGCCATGAACAGCAAACCCCGATCCAGACTTTCCTGTACAATTTTCGCCAGCTCTTCCTCCTCATTAGCGCCCGGCGGGAACTGTTCATAGGAATATCGAACAGCGAGCTTATCGTACTCGCCTATCCGCTGCAGGTAGGCGTTAGAAAAATCCAGTTGGTCTCCTTCCGTGATTTCTATAAGGGGTGCCGGGTAGTCCATAACGCTTTCTCGGCCATATGAGCTGGCGAGATAATTATGGGGGTATCCCAGTGTGTGGCCCACTTCATGCGCAGAAAGCTGCCTCACCCGATCGAGGGCCATGTTGACCGAAGCGTCGGTATTACCGCCTGTAGAAAATAAGTAGTCGAAACCGGGCTGCAAGCCCTGACCATGCAAATAGTCTTGCCTGAGCCGCAGGCTGCCAAGGTTGACATTTCCCTTGATGATTTCACCGGTCCGAGGGTCCTGAACAGAGCCCCCATAGGAGTAGCCTCTCGTGCGGCGATGGGTCCAGTGGATCATGTTGTATCGGATGTCTTGGGCATCTGCACCAGGAGGTAATTCTCTGACCTGAAAGGCGTCGATGAATCCGGCTGCTTCAAATGCTTGGTTCCACCAGCTAGCCCCTTCAATAAGTGCGCTTTTTATAGGTTCGGGTGTTCCAGAATCGACGTAGTAGACTATTGGCTTTACAGGTTCTGATCTGGCGGCACTTGGGTCTTTCTTTTCAAGCCGGTGTTTTGCCACCAACCTGATTTGCAGGTCTTCATCAATAGCTGTGCTGTAATCTTGAATGGTTGGTCCGTTTGTGCCGATTCGAGGATCTGCGAGGCGAATCTTGAAATTGTTATCTGGTAATTTAATCAGTGAGTGATGTTGTCGGAGCGTGATTGCTTTCCCGTTTGCCGCAACCTCGCGAACTAACCTTCCGGGGTTGCTGCTGGCGAATGTCAGCAAGGTTTCGATTTCGACGTTTTCGGGGAAGGCTTTGGTATTGTCTAGATGGAAAGCACTTCGACTGATGTCAAGCGTAAAGTCTCCCTGCCCGCGGTTGGCTATCGTGCCTATAACGTCTCTCGCATCTCTGAGAAAGAAATCAGAGGCGTCAATCAGTACACGCCCCTCGGTCTCCGCGACTATGTCAAACCCCCATAGTACTGACGACGCAAACGAATCATCGACCGCTTGTCGCTCTGCTGCGTTGTTACCGGACGCGCGGTAACGGTAGTTTGACTGCATCAGAAGAAGGCGAGGCCCTATGCGTTTTGGTGACAGCACATAAGTGCTGCTTAATTGGCCTCGGTCAATACCGACGGGATTAGAGCCCAGGCCCGAAGCCATGGAGACTTGATAGAGAAACTCATGGTTAAGTTGGTCAATTTCCCAGTACAGTTGCGCCGTCGAGTCACTCCAGTAGAGATTGAAATACCCTGTCAGCGGTTCAGCGTCGGCGACGGCTTCCTCAATCGATGGCATATTCTGCGCTTGTGACATGGCAGGCCCTAGCAGCAGTGCCAGCAT
>DORE01000074.1:12224-40031 GCA_003514305.1 Gammaproteobacteria bacterium
AGCCTCGTGGCCTGTCCGCTGGAGAATACGAGAAAACATAAACAATGCCATGACGAAAATCCTGGCCCGCTCCGCGGCGTGACTCTCAATGCTAAGGGGTTAGATGGTAATCCAAGATTCTTAGTTTACGATTAAAAACTGTAATGGTGAAATAATATGCAGGCCGGAGAATATTCTGTCGGCTGTTAGAGGAGGACTGGCTTAGCCACTGCTTGACCTTCTACCCAATCTCGATCAGCCACGTTCCAATTGCGAGCGAGATAGACGAAAGGGGTGTCCAGTGCTGCGATGAACAGTTTGAACAGATATTTTGAGAACGCCAACTGCATAGCTGCAGCCAGATCTACGACGCCCCACCACACCACAAGACCATAGATCAGGGTGTCTAGAGCCTGTGAGCACATAGTAGACACGTTGTTTCTCAGCCACAGATGTTTTCCCTTGGTTTTTTGTTTGAGTGCGTGAAAAATCCAGACATCAAAGCGTTGACTGATCAAATAGGCGAGCAGTGAGCCGAGGACGAAGCGAGGGGTAAAATCAAACAACGTCGCGGTGGCTTCATGCATACTTTGTGCGAGTTCAGCAGTCGCTGGGGCTGAGGCCGGAAGATAGAACAGACTCATGCTCGTCATTACTAAAATAATGATACTGACAGTGAATCCGATCATGACTGCTCGTGTAGCTTCTGCTTTGCCGTAACGTTCACTAAGCAAATCGGTCGCAAAATAGATGCTGGAATAGAGAATTACAGCCATACTCGTTTGCAGGCCGAAAATTTCGGTAAGTTTTGGGCCTTGTAGATTCGCCAAAAGTAGGCTGATTACAATACTGGCATAAAGCCCTTGTCTGCCGAACAGGC
This sequence comes from Gammaproteobacteria bacterium, assembly GCA_003514305.1. Lineage (GTDB taxonomy): Bacteria > Pseudomonadota > Gammaproteobacteria > Pseudomonadales > Pseudohongiellaceae > UBA9145. Next base: position 13,084 of record DORE01000074.1, read on the forward strand.
GAAATAACATAATCGCGAAACCAAGGTCTGCGGCAATGGTCGTAAACCACAGCAATTCCTGGTTCTGATTAAATAGATCAGTGATTAAAGTCATGTTTGTTTCTGGCGTCCCTGTAAAGGCTGTTTCTCAGTCAAAGCGCTGACAGTCCGCGCCATTCGTGAACATATTATCGGATTTAAATCCGGCATTTTCACCCATGTTGTTGTGATCAGTCTCATTTGCCTCTTCTGACCGGGGGGCAAAGGATAGCAGAGGCTCATTAATGAAATCCATTTGAAAGCCTTTAAGTTAAAATCCGCAAAGCGATTATCTTTTATAGAAAATTTGTTGCTTCCGATGCTGCTATTGCATTGCAATTGCGCGGAGCAGATCTGCCAGCGGAGACCCGATGATCGATTTTTGGCAAGATCCAGACGCGGCGACTGCTCGTTATACCTAGAATGGACCTAACCAATATACTACAGGGTTTCGCGACACTTCTGGTCGCATTGCTAGCTGGCTCCATGCTATTTTTTTCTTTTGTCATGGCGCCGCTTATATTTATCAAGCTTGATATCGATGTGGCTGGCAAATTTGTGCGCGCGGTATTTCCTTGGTACTACCTGCTAATACTGGTTCTAGCCGGTTTGAGTGCTCTTACCCTGGCTGCATTAGCGCCTCTGAATGCCGCCCTGATGCTGCTAATCGCCGGATCGACAGCATACTGCCGTCAGTATCTGATGCCTCAGATTAATGAGCACAAAGACCGCTCGCGAGCCGGAGAGTCGGGCGCCACAGAGGTCTTTGACAAGCTGCACCGTCGCTCAGAAATACTCAACGGATTGCAGTTGCTAGCGGTTATGGCAGTATTGATACATTTGGCCTTCGTCCAATTCTCTTGAGCAATGATGGTTCGGCGGTTCTTTGCGTCGAGTTACAAGATCATAGATGAGACTTCTCTTGGGCGCTGCATATCTGCGTTGAAGCTGGTAGGCCGGAATAGAAATCCCGCCCAAATACAGTCACACCCGCCGGAAATTTAATGGTTCGAGTCACGATTCCGCCAGTTCCCCCGCGCTCTAAACCCCTTTCGGATCCATAATAGCCTGATAGAACAGGCGACGTGAGGTACTGCGGACATCAGGAAGGCCTTGCCCCGCCTGCTGAATCATGCCGACGAAGACCACCTCTTCGACAGGGTCGATCCAGAACCATGTTCCTGCCGCACCGCCCCAGTAATATTCACCGCTAGAATAACTTTCTGCCTCAACAGGATCCTCAATGATGGCAAAATCGAGACCAAAGACAGTGCCGTTGCCGGCTCCGGACATCGGACCGGTCATCCCGGCAGGGGTTTGGTCTCGATGCATCAATTCTACCGTCAGTGGCGCGAGGATACGCACGCCATCAAGTTCTCCGCCGTTCAGCAGCATCTGACTGAAACGCATGTAGTCGTTCGCCGTAGAAACCAGGCCGCCTCCACCTGATTCAAAGTTCATGTCAACCGTGAAGTCTGCCCCGTCAAACATTTCACTAGGGATTAGTTGACCATCGGGGCCATAAACATACATCTTGGCGAAGCGGTTAATTTTCTCTTCCGGCACGTGAAAGTCAGTGTCAGTCATCTCCAGAGGCTGAAAGATTTTCTCACCAAGGAATTCTCCGAAAGTCATACCTGAAAGCACCTCCACTAAATAGCCTTGTACATCGACAGAGACACTATATTCCCAGCGGCTACCGGGTTGATGCTTTAGAGGAATCTGCCCAAGTGCAGCGACAAATTCAGCATTTGTCATGTTTGCCTGAAGGAGCCCTGCTTGTACGTACGCGTTGTCTACTTCCGACTGAGCGAAAATGCCATAGGTCAGGCCACCGGTATGGCTCATCAGTTCCCTGATTGTCATCGGGTGATCAGCCGGTTCGGTAATCATGTTGCCGTCTTCGTCGGTCCTTGCGTAGACCCGCAGATCTTTCATCTCGGGCAGGTATTTCTCCACGGGGTCGGACAGCTTGAATTTGCCCTCTTCGTAGAGAATCATGAGAGCCACGCCGGTCACCGGTTTGGTCATGGAATAGATACGAAACAGCGTGTCCGGTGTCATAGGGGCCTGTGCTTCAATATCCCGATAACCGACAGCTTCAAAGTGCACCAGTTTGTTGTCTCTTGAAGCGATAGTTACAGCTCCGGAGAGTTTTCCTTCGTCCACGAAAGCCTGCATGGCTTGCTTCACGCGCCCTAGGCGGTCAGAGTCCATACCAGCGTCTTCAGGAGATACTATTGCCAGAGCTTGCGTGGCAGCTGCTTCAGCGACTGTTGCTGCAGCAGCTTGCTCGACTGGTGCTGGCGCACATGCAGCTAGCAGACCAAGAATGGCGAAAAAGTTAATCGCTTTGAATGCTGTAACCCCAGATGTCAATAAGAATTTCATAGCTGTCGTTCCTGTAGTTCTTTTTGCTTAGGCTATGGCTTCAGGTCAGGATTGTCCAGTTCGCCGGCGGTTAATGAAACTTAATGTGTCAGGTGGCGCAGTAAAAGAGGCATGCTGCTAGAATCCGCGCGCAAAAAATCTGACTCATTTGTGGAGAACGGGACTCTTGCAAAACTCGACATTCAAATGCTCTGGTCGGCTACGGCGGGTTCTTTCGGCTGCTATGCTTGCCTGCATGACTTCGACTCTGGCTAACTCAAAAGCCATATTGATAAACCGAGTTGAGGCCAAAAGCTTTTGGGCTGGAAGACAGGGACCGGAATAACAGCTTCAGGGCCGCGCCATGTGATTTGAGCTCAAGTTTCGCTATACCTTCAGGTTTAAAGGTGGAATCCGTTAGAGATAAGTGGCGACACCGCTATGCTAAAACGTGGTCTGCACACTAAGGATCCAACGTCGGTAACGGCTGCTGCAGGAGTCCTGAATAAGCGCGATGTTGCCCTCAATGGTAGTTCCCTCATAGCGCTCACGATAGCGGCACCTAGATGCGTCGAGCGTGTTATCGGTTTCCAGTCTGAACACCCAATCATCAAACCAGATTTTCTGCACAAATAAGTCCAGAGACCGCCGTCTATCGTTACGTGTCCGCGTCACAATATCAATATTGTAATAGCCACCCCAAAAAGAATGATTGTAATCGATTCCATAACTCAAATTGGTTGAAGTGATGTCCTGCCTGAAATTCAGATTAGCAAACCCTCTTCCGCCGGTTCGAACTTTTTGATTAATGAACGGGTCAAGTATCTCAGAATCAAATAGACCCATACGGCCGGAGACTATCGCATTAGGCAGATTAAACTGGTTCATTCTCAAACTGGCGCGCGTGGACCATCCATATTGCTTGGCACGCCCAACGTTTCCCGTGGCAGAAACCGGTCTTTCTGGGTCAGTCGTGGCATTAATTCGGCCGATCTTGTTATCGATTTCGGAGTAAAAGACACTGGTGGCGAGTACGCCTGCATCTTTGGGCAGGCGATACTCAAGTTCTCCTTGGTAAGACCAGCTGGTCTCGGGCTCAAGTTCCGGGTTCCCGGCAAAGCCATTAATGTCGCGGTCTTCGTCATTGGTAGTCGCAGCGAATGCCGAAAAGCTTAGCTGAGAGACATTTCGGCGCACGGTGCCGCGAAGTCGGAAGTTGTCGGCAAGGTTATAGCGATAGTCAAAGGACGGGCGCCAGAACTGGAAATCTCGAGTTTTACTGACCGCGCCTGTCTGAGCTATTTCCGAGGTTTCATATACGACGCTGCTTTCGAGAGAGCTTTTGTCGTTAATCTTCCAGTTGTGAAAGGCAAAGCCTTCGTACCGAGTTTCCTCGACGCTCGTTCCCGCGTTTGAGGCAGAGGGAAGCAAGGACAGACCTCCATATTGATCTGATGCCGGCTCGGTGCCGAAAGGGCTGGCGATAAAAAGAGCCGAATCTAGCCCAGTGATGGCACGTTCGAATCCCACCCGGACTGACTGTTTTGCACTCAGCGAAAAATTGTAGTTCGTTTGAACGATGAATTCGTTTCTCTCTCGCCGAGAGTCAATAAAAAGATTCTTTGCCATTGGCTCAGTAGTAGGCTCCGCGATGAAACGCTCTCTGATCGAGTTGCGAATCTCGTTGTTGGCTACAAACAGGACCGCTAGGCGTGAGCTATTGGTAAAACTGTATTCATAGTCTCCACCGATTTCCCAATTACTCTCTTCGTTATTTATCCGTTCCTCTTGTGTGCTTTCAACACCCACACCGTCCAAAAAGTCGACGAAATCTCTCTGGACAGTACGTGGAAAGTCTCCTTGCTGCAGTTGTGCGTTGAGCTGCATGCGATGCGCACCATGGCCATAGCTTATATTTGTGCTCAGGGCTCTCCGGTCCTGATCACGAATATTCTCTTCAAACAGCGTGCCCAATAATTCGCCGTCAGGGCTAACCCTGATTTCTCTGTTGTCACGGCTTTCGTAATTTGGTCTGGTTTCAGCATTGACTAGCGCCTGAAAGTTGCCGATCTGGGTCGACCAGCCGACGCTGCCGCCAATCTCATAAGTGTCGTCATGATTGAGGCGCTGAACGAGCTCTATCTGAGTGCTTGATCGTGAGGGCACTGCCAGAAGAATGATGTTGATGACCTCACCAGCGCCTCGGACGTTCAGCTCGCCGGAGGTGTCTCTGATGATCTCGACTCGCTCGACTTCGGCGGCAGTAATGCGATCCAGCTGATCTCGCGCGGAGTTGTCTTTGCCTGCGATCCGCTGTCCGTTTATGAGAATGTTGCCTCCGGTGCCCAGGCCCCGGTCACCGCCACCGCGATTTCCGCCAAAGACATTGATGCCGGGAATGCGGTCGAGCATGTCGTTGGCAGTGATGGGGTTGTACTGGTCGAAGAACTTCGACTCGTAGACGACGGTAGAAGTCGCCGCGCCGGGATCCACTGTACTTCGACGCTGGGCATTGTTCGGTTCGGTCAAGGACTGATTTGCCACGTCTTCCGAGTGTTGATTACCAAGCGCCATCGGGGTTTGCAGCAGGCATCCGACTGCAAGGCAGCTCAATATGCGCAAATGAATGAGGGGGAATAGCTGTTGCACGGATTTCAGAATCAAGTCGCAGGAGGGCGAAACCTAAACCATAACAGATTTCGCTGCGCTTGTAGGCTGCTGGACCTTTTATTTTGTCACCACATAGCAAACAAGCAAATAATGGCTCTCTTGCGGAGTAATCACCCCAACTCTGGCTGCGCTAACTGCTCAGAGAGTCAAGCAAGAGAGGCTAGGATGCCGGAAACATCTACGCTTTACCGATGCAGCGAAGCGTCATTCTTCTTGCTCCATTGCTTCCCATGCTGCATAAGCATCGTTTAGCTTGGAACGATTCTCTGCCACCTGTGTTAGCACGGTATCGACTCTAGATTGGCCACTGTCATAGAAGCCTTCTTTCCCCATCTCCGCTTCCAGTTTTTGGTACTGGATTTCCAGCTTATCGATCTGTCGCATCACCCGCTCTAGTTCTTTTTTCTTGTTACTATCATTTCGTCGCTCAGCCTTTTTCGTCTGGGGGCCGTCCTTCTCAACTATGCCTTTTTTTTTGGTTGCAGATTGCTCTTTGTCTTGAATGCGCAGTAAGGACCCGCCGCTGGCAATCCAATCTGTGTAACCCCCTACATAGGTTTCGACTCTGCCGCTGCCCGTGAATACCATAACGCTTGTCACGGTATTGTCCATGAATTGTCTGTCATGGCTTACGACCAAAACTGTGCCTTTGAACGAAATAAGAATTTCCTCAAGCAATTCCAGAGTCTCGATATCTAGATCGTTGGTGGGTTCATCAAGTACAAGGATGTTGGCGGGTTTACTAAACAACTTGGCTAGAATCGCCCTATTTTGCTCGCCGCCGCTTAGCGCTCCCGCCGGAGTGCGAACCCGATCAGGAGTGAAAAGGAAATCGTTAAGATAAGTAATGGCGTGTTTCCGCTTGCCGTTGATTTCGATGAAGTCCTGACCGCCACATACGTTATCGATCAGGTCCTTTTCCAGATTGAGATGTTCCCGTAGCTGATCGAAGTAGGCGATTTCCAGCTTAGTTCCAAGCTTGATGATCCCCTCACTGGGCTCAAGGTCACCGAGCAATAATTTGAGCAGAGTAGATTTGCCAGCGCCATTGACTCCGATTAGCCCGATACGGTCACCACGCATGACAGTGGCAGACAGGTTCTTGATGATTTCGTTGTTACCGAAGCGACGTGACACTCCGGTCAAGTCAGCGACGAGTTTGCCAGAACGTTGTCCTTGACTTGCTTCAAAGCTGGCTTTGCCTTGCTGGTTTCGTCTTTGCCTACGTTCTTCTCGCATTGATTCGAGGGCTCGAACTCTCCCTTCATTGCGCGTCCGTCGGGCCTTGATACCTTGTCGAATCCAGATCTCTTCCTCTGCCAGTTTCCTATCGAATAGCTTATTGGCAGACTCTTCAGCAGCAAGTTGTTCCTCTCTGAAACGGAGGAAACGCTCATAGGTCCCGGCGAACTGAAATAGCTTTCCCCGGTCAATTTCGGCAATCTCATTAGCAACTTTTTTGAGAAAATGGCGGTCATGGGTCACCAGTAGCATCGCACCTTTAAAGTCCTGAAGCGCCTGCTCAAGCCATTCAATGGCCGGGATATCCAGATGGTTTGTCGGCTCATCTAACAGCAGAAGCTCAGGTTCTTTGACCAGTGCTCTCGCCAGAGCTACGCGTTTACGCCAGCCGCCGGACAGGTCGCTCATAGTCTCGCCCGCCGGTAGCTGTAAACGGTCAATGATTGCATCGACTTTCGTGCTGAGATTCCAGCCGTCATTAAGTTCCAGCTTTGCCTGAATCTGTTCCAGCTCAGCGAAGCTGGCGGCATTTCCAAGAGAAGTCAAATGATAGTAACGTTTCAACAATTTACCGATGTCAGACAGCCCCTCCGCTACCACATCGTAAACTGTCTCACTGCCTGCTTCCGGCAAGGATTGCTCAAGCCAAGCGACAGGAGTACCAGGTCGAAGCCAGCGGTCGCCGCTATCAGGGAGAGTAGTTCCAGCGATTATCTTCATCAGGGTTGTTTTTCCTGCGCCATTGCGACCTAGGAGGCCAACTCGCTGGCCCTTAGCGATTTGGAAGTCAACCTCATCCAGCAAGATGTGCGTGCCAAAGTTCAGTGAGACTTTGTCTAGGCGAAGTAGCGACATTTGATATTCCGGTAGTGTTTTTCAGGCAGCAAGATGCCGGTTTATTACGCTAACAAAAGCTGGACCATAGCGTTCCAGCTTGCGCTCTCCTACGCCTGTTAGATCGTTAAACTCTTCCATGGTCTGCGGCATACGTAGACACATTTCCTGCAGAGTGGTGTCATGAAAAACAACGTAGGGCGGTACGCCCAGTTCCTCTGCATAGCCGCGGCGGCATTCTCTGAGGGCTTCCCAAAGAGCAATGTCAACTTCAGGTGCTAGCTGAACTTTGGTCTGCGCCTTAACAGCGATGGGTCGGGCGTCTTTGCGCAGTGAAATGGTTTCTTCGCCTCGCAACAGGGGCCGGCATTTTTCTTCAAGCCGAAGCGCGCCGAAGCGTTCCAGATCGACACTCATATAACCGCGAGCAACTAGCTGGCGAAAAACAGAGCGCCACTGATTGTTATTCAGATCCTCACCAATGCCGTAGACGGGAAGATTATTATGCCCATACTGAAAAATCTTATCGCTGTTTGTGCCTCTGAGAACTTCAATCAAGTGATTGACGCCAAATCGCTGTTCGGTTCGAAAAGCTGTGCTTAATGCCTTGCGGGCGGCTTCCGATCCGTCCCAGGTCTCGGGCGGGTCAAGACAGATGTCGCAATTGCCGCAGGCCTCTTTTAGTTCGTCGCCGAAGTAGGCCAACAAAGCCTGTCGTCTGCAAGTCGTGATTTCGCACAATCCCAACATGGCGTTAAGCCGATGTTGTTCGGCCCGCTTATGGGCCTCATTGCCTTCCGAGTTTGCCATCATTTGACGCAGCTTGATGACATCCTGTAGTCCATAGATCATCCACGCCGTTGCAGGCTTGCCGTCGCGACCGGCGCGGCCGGTTTCTTGATAATAAGACTCGATCGTTTTTGGCAAATCAAGATGGGCGACAAACCGAACGTCTGGTTTGTCGATTCCCATGCCGAACGCTATGGTAGCCACAATTATGACAGCTTCATCTCGGAGAAACAGTGCTTGATGGCGCGACCGCAGTTCTGCGCTCAGACCCGCATGATAGGGATAGGCGTTGAAGCCCTGCTCACTGAGCCAGGCTGCAATATCTTCAGTTTTTTTACGGGACAGGCAGTAGATGATGCCAGAGTCACTCTGATGGTCGGCTTTCAGAAGCTTCAACAGCTGCTGCTTGGCGTTGTGTTTGACACCGATTTGGTAGCGGATATTTGGGCGATCAAAACCGGAGATGAATTTCTCTGCATCACTCAAATTAAGACGGCTGGCGATTTCCTCTTGGGTCCTAGCGTCGGCGGTCGCTGTCAAGGCAATACGTGGAACTTCGGGGAAAATCTCATGCAGCAGGCTCAGCTGTAAATAGTCGGCCCGAAAATCATGCCCCCACTGGGACACGCAGTGCGCTTCGTCGATGGCAAATAGCGCCAGTTTAATCTCCTTCAGCAGCTGCAGGGTGTGCACCTGGGTCAGCCGCTCAGGCGCGATATATAGAAGGTCGAGAACCCCTTCCCTAAGCTGCTGTTCGATAGCTCGGACTTCATCTGCTGACTGAGTCGAGTTGAGGAATGCTGCTTTTACGCCCAGTAGCCGCATTGCGTCGACCTGATCCTGCATAAGAGCAATCAAGGGAGAGATGACAATGCCGCAGCCGTCTCTGGCCAGTGCGGGTATCTGATAGCACAGTGATTTGCCTCCGCCGGTTGGCATCAGCACAAGAGCATCATTACCCGCAATCAGGGTCTGTATGATCTTGTCCTGTGGTTGACGAAAGGCGCTGAAGCCAAAGACTTGCTGCAATATTTGGGTTGAGGCTGTCATTGAGGGCGAAGTATAGCGGCTATCGAATCTCCAAGACCAACTTGTATGCGCTGGCTGGTCTGGGATCTGAAGCCTTAGCGGAACAGAGTCTGAGTGGGGCTGCAGTCGCCAGTCTGGGTGGTTTCGCCGTCGGGCCACTGCACCGAGGTCAGTGGGATTTGCAATTCAACCGGTGACGGATAGATACTGCATTTCAGATCTTTCTTGTGGGGTTGCGATGCAAAAGACGCTAATGTTACGAATTCTGGGCCTGCTGGTGCTAGCCGACCTGGCCAGTGGTGTCGCTCAGGCGCAAAGCCTGTTTGGCTTTGATGAAGATGCGGCTTCGGCACAATTGGCGCTGGAAGAGGAATTTGATGCCAGCCTGTTAGCTGATGAACAGGAGCAATGGCTCAGGATACTGTCCCGTGACCCACATCATGTGGGATCGGCAGAGGGCAGGGCTGTAGTGGATTTTGTGGCAGCTCGTTTTGAAGAATGGGGCTATGAGGTAGAGGTTACAGAGTATCAGGTTCTCTTTCCTTCTCCGCGCACCCGTGAGCTTGAACTGTTAGTGCCTTACCGATTCACCGCAGGTCTTACTGAGGATTCTCTCGCTGAAGATCCGAGCACCTCTCGCATCGACAACTTGCTGCCGCCCTACAATGCGTTTTCCACAGACGGAGAGGTCGAAGGCGAGATGGTCTTTGTGAACTATGGCACGCCGGCAGACTACGAAATTCTTGAACGGTACGGTATTAGCGTTGAAGGAAAAATTGCGATTGCGCGCTATGGCGGCTCCTGGAGAGGGATCAAGCCAAAGCTTGCCGGGGAAAAGGGGGCAGTCGGCACTATTATTTTCTCAGACCCCGCTGACGACGGTTATGGGGCAGGGGACACTTATCCAGAGGGACCTTATAAACATGAAAGCGCAGTGCAGCGAGGTTCGGTGATGGATATGCCGACTTACCCCGGCGATCCGTTGACGCCGTTTGTTGGCGCGACCCCAGAGGCAGAGCGCCTTGCGCTAGAAGATGCGCCAACCATTACGAAGATACCGGTGCTGCCTATCTCTTACCGGGACGCTTTGCCATTGCTGCGAGCCATGGGAGGCGAAGTTGCGCCGCGAGAATGGCGTGGCGGTTTGCCAATCACCTACCACCTCGGGCCCGGGCCAGCGAGAGTTCGTCTGAAGCTGGAATTTAATTGGGATTTGGTGCCTGCCTACAACGTGATTGCAAGGCTTGATGGGTCGGAATATCCGAATGAGTGGGTCATTCGGGGCAACCACCATGATGGCTGGAACCATGGAGCCGCAGACCCTATCTCCGGACTGGTAGCTCTGATGGGAGAAGCTAAGGCGCTGGCTGAGTTGGCGGCTGAAGGCAAAGGGCCGAAGCGCTCGGTGGTTTATGCGGCCTGGGACTCAGAAGAGCAAGGTCTGATTGGCTCAACAGAATGGGTGGAGCATCATGCTACACAGCTGGATGACCATGCCGTTGCCTATATCAACACTGATGGCAACAGCAGGGGCTTCGTAAATATTGGTGGCAGCCACGTGCTGGAGAAAATGGTCAATGAAATAATGCGCGATGTGGAAGATCCACAAACCGGCGTGTCGGTTGCTGACAGACGTCGTGCTCGCATTGAGGTCAACGGCAGTTCACAGGCGCGTGATGAATTGCAGCGACGCAGTGACCTGCGCATCAGCCCGCTGGGTTCCGGATCAGATTATTCTCCGTTCCTTCAGCATCTGGGCATTGCGTCGCTGAACATCAGTTTTGGGGGGGAAGGCTCAGACGGGAGCTACCACACGCTCTACGACACCTATGAACATTACACTCGGTTTCGGGATCCCGGGCTGGCGTATAACGTCACGCTGGCGCAGGTGGCGGGTCGTGCCACGATGCGTCTGGCAAACGCGCCCAGATTGCCCTTCGAGTTTGTCGGTCTGGCCGATAATGTCAGCCTATATCTCAGTGAAATCGAAACGCTGGCCGATACGATGCGGGAAGAGACGCTGGCCAACAATGCTCGTATCGATTCCGGAGTTTACGCCCTTGCACTTGACCCAACTCGCAGCCTGGTCGCGCCGCTCAAAAAAGCAGAAGTGCCTCACTTCAACTTTGCGCCGCTAAAAAATGCGCTGGCGGAGCTTGAACAGGCTGCAAAGGAGTATGCTGAGCACAGTCGTGACGGAGCGACTGCCACCGAGCGGGTGAATAAGCTCCTATACACAAGTGAGCGCGAGCTCACCCGAGATGACGGCCTTCCCGGTAGACCCTGGTTTACACATCACATCTATGCGCCCGGCTTCTATACGGGCTATGGGGTAAAGACATTACCCGGAGTACGTGAAGCCATTGAGGAAAGGCAGTATGAGCTGGCAGAACAGGAAATCTATGTGGCGGCGGAGGTGATTGCCGGTATGGCAATGCGCATAAGAGAGCTTATGGCGCAGTGAAAAAGGCCCGGATTGACGAAGTTTATAGTCTGAAAGAGCGGCTAGAACAGCTCAAAAGGCTTAAATTCGCCATTGAGTAAATTCTGTGATCCCTGATGCCCGAGCCAGCCATTGATGACAGTCTGATAGACGCGTCGAAAATCAGTGGTGAAAGCGAGATTATCTTCTGAGTTTAGCTGTGTGAGGCTGGGCAGCTCTCCGTAGTGTCCACCTTGTACCTGTTTGCCGATTACAAACATGTTATTCGCCGCTCCGTGATCTGTGCCGAGATTGACATTTTCAGGGACGCGTCGTCCAAACTCCGAAAAGATCATCAACGCGACATCATCCGCTCGACCGATTCGCTCAAGGTCCTGCATGAAAGCAGATACTGCGTCGGAGGTGTAGGTGAGCAGGCGGCGGTGAACATTGTTCTGGAAGACATGCGTGTCAAAGGCGTTATTTCTGTATGAGACGTAGTACACCTTGGTAGGCATACCCGCATCTATCAATGACACCACTTTCGGCAAATCCAGGCTGTTCACCCCATAGTCTATCGGTGAGCTGTAATTCTCCCAGGCTTGTCTAACCAGACTTGATGCATCTTTAGCGCTGCGGGCGATATTAAGTAAAAAGTCTCTGGAGTCGTTGGACTGACTGCCGCTCTCGGCCACCCGGTTTAGCTCTTCTCGCTCCTCATAAAATGCCTCACGTGTAAATCGGTCAGGCTGATCGAACACGACCGGCACATGGGCTGCGCTCCGAACGGCGAGAGACTGTTTTTCGGCGATGTTGACGAGATAGTTAGGGGGCGCATCGGGCGCTATTTCCCCAGCTAACCGGCCCACCCATCCATACTCATCTCCGCTGTTTGGGGCGGCCGTGTGCCAGTACGCCATTGAAGTAAAGTGTGAGTAAGAGGGATTTTCATAGCCACATCCGTGAAAGATAGCCATGTCACCATCTTTATAGAGACGCTCAAAACCTGCCATGCCGCCGTTAAGCCCGAAGTGATCATCCAGTATCCTTAGCCCATCCTTGGCAAGACCAATATTGGGGCGATGCCGATAGTAAGCGTCGTCTCCATAGGGCACCACTGTGTTCAATCCGTCATTGCCTCCGGACAATTCAAGGATCACAAGGATCTTCTCGTTGTCTTGCGCCGCTGCGGCTGCATGGGCGGCCTGCCCGATTAATGAGGGCACCAAGCTGGTGCCGCTCATGCCTGCGAGACCGAGCCCGGCCATTCCCTTAAGCAGTATTTCCCGACGGGTGAGTTTCGGTGAAAACCGTCTTTTTTTGGCTGTTTTCATATCTCTCTTCTCGTTCTTGTTATCCGAGCTGATACTCAGGTTGGCTCATTAGTAGATGCAGCATCATACGCAGAGCATCTTCCATGTAGGTCTGTGCTGCTGGGATATGCGATGTCCCGAGTTCCTCCTCAAGAAAAACGATCAACATATTGCGGGTTTCAGAGCTTGGTTCGACCCTCATATATCTGAAGATAAAATAGTCTACGACTTCGCTGGCTGTGGTTAGCTCTTGCTGGAGGACGTCCTCGGAGAGGTTTAGCCTCGCTGTATGACGCGGGATCGGCTTGACGCGCTGAATGGCCATTTGCCAACCCCGAAAACTGCCGTAGCGAGTATTGAAGTCCTCATCTCTATCTGCCAAACGGTTGGATTCAGCCAAGACTGTTCCCTCCCCGATATTTGCGGGCTGGGTTGCTGAAGTTATGTCCATGCCGTCTCGAATCCTCCGCGCAACGCTCTGAATCTCGGGACTTCCGTTGCGGCGATCCGGGGGTATGAAGTTGATATCTGGAAAGAGAACATCGCGGGCAAAATTACCGCGCTCCAGCAGGAGTCCTGGGGTGATCCAGCTGCGACCCCCAGCCCATCCCGCAACGGTTGGTGGTCGAAACAAGGTCTGGCCAAGCGACCCCGTAGTTCGATTGAAATCTGGAACGCCGGGAACGGTGTCCAGGCCAAGCTTCTTGTAGGTCGATATGGCCAGTTCAACGGGGCTTTTGATGTGAGTTCCTACGGAAGCCTCGCTATAAAAATCCCGAGACAAAAAAATTGTTTCTAACAGAGAAGCAATCTCGTAGTTTGCTTCTCTCAACACCGAGCCCAGTTCGGCTTGAAGTTCCGCGCTCAATTCGGTTCTGACGAAAAAGCGGTAAATCTTTCCAGCGATGTATTCGGCAGTAGCTGGCTGTTCCATAATTATCCCGATGATGTCTTCGCCATCAAATTCACCGGAGCGTCCTAGAAAACTTTTGCGCTCACCGTCATGTTCTTGCTCGTTAAAGGTAAATTGTAGGTCTGCATAGTTCCAACCTGTAAAAGCACGAGCAGCCTCACGGATATCGTTTTCATCGTAGTTTCCGACGCCCATGGTAAAGAGCTCCATAATCTCCCGGGCAAAATTCTCATTAGGAGCTCCCTTCACATTCACGCCGGCATCAAGGAAAGCCAACATTGCTGGGTCTTGCGCCACTGCCAGCATAAGATCTGGAAAATTCCCAGTGCCCATTTCATGAAAGATTTCAACTTCTTGCAGCAGCTTGCGATAGTCCCTCACTTTGCCTTCATTGATCGCGAAGTGTCCATGCCAGAACAAGGCCATCTTTTCCCGCAGAGGAGTTTCGGTTGAAAGCATCCGGTTGGCCCACCAGTAGGCGACCCTCTCCGTTTCAAGTCGGCTTGCACGCAGCCAGTAGAAAAACTTGTTTACGATAGGCTGGAGCCGGCGATTGCCTTCGGGCTTAACTTTCACGCCCAACGCTTCTCCAGTCTGTTTCGCTAGATCGGTTACTGCCGGTCTGCTTGGAGGAAATGGCTCAAGGCCTGGATCATGAATACCCGAATGAGAGAATGGCAATGCGTCGGCAATCCCAACCGTTTCGAAATTCACTAGTCGTTCAACGGCACCCCAAAGGCCTTGTTCAAACAACGACTGGACTTGTTCGGGTGTTCCGCCGAATCCTGCCCGTTCTAAAAGATGTGCAGCGGCGTCTTGATTCCAGCTGGACGCTGGCATAGGGGTAAGATCGTCTTGCCAGTTATATGGACCTGAATCCATTGCGGCTGCTCCGCTCGCGAGGTACACGGTGAGCGCGATCAGCGGGCCGATGCCAGCACAACGCTGTATCTTGACCTGAGGAGGCAGCATTATTCTCCTTAACCCTTCATTACAAAAAACCAAACTAACCCAAATTGGCGCGTTTTAACATAGTTCAAGATAGGCCTTGGGGACTGAGTCCCTGCAGCTGTAGCGTGGAATCCAAAAATCCAACTGGGGCGGAAGAACGTAAGTCCTTGCACACAAGCCAATTATCTCGTAAGACGATGCCTGCTTTAACCCCGAACATGCCCGATCATACCGAAAGTCGCTCAGGGCTGCTTCGCGACGTAGCACTTTCTACCCTGATCTGTCTATCGATCATTACGGGGGCTGAAGCTGGCACCATCGTCGAGGTGCGGACCTCATTGGGCGACTTCTATCTGGAAATCGACGAGGAGTCTGCACCTGTCACGGGCGGCAACTTCCTCAAATACGTCAGGAGCGGGCGATACAACAATACTTTTATTCACGGAGCTATCGGTGGGTCTTTGATTCGAGGTGGTGGATACACCTATGCCAATTGCGCTGACGGCCCACAAAGGATCGATCTATATGATTCTATCCCGCTCGAGGACACGGGGCTGTCCAACCTAAATGGTACCATAGTCGCGCTCAGGCCTTCGAACGATGTCAACGGCGCGACCAGCGAGTGGTTTATAAACCTTGGTGCCGATCCGGGCCTGGATACCCAGGACGGAGGTTACGTGGTTTTTGGGAGGGTTCTGGGCGATGGGTTGGATATTGTCCGCGAGATTTCTTTGGCCAACCTTGTGCGCCTGGGCTTCTTTCTTGAAACGCCAACATCCAATTATTTTGGGTCCGCAGTAAACTGTCAGCAGTTTTCACGAGACAACCTAATTCTGGTTTTGATGGCGATAGTGAATGAGGATCCTCTGACCGCGTCGGCTAACTTTGATGTTCTTACTGAGCTACTTGAAGTCAATGTCGATCTCGGCGGCGACGGATTTATCCGACTGCCGTTCTCGGTGGCAGTCTCCGACCAACAGACCGTCATCAGTGCCCGGCTGGAATCCGTTGTGGACTTGCATCAGCCGTTGCCGAACATGGCATCCTACGACCCTAGTAACGGACGTCTTACACTTAGCTCAATTGCGATCGATGGCAAAGTACGCTACCGAAACATCGTCTTCGAACTCAGCGATGCGACATCCGCGTCTTTCGTGCTGAGCTCCTTTGAGCAGTAAGCAGCCTTCTAACTAAGTGTTTCATCGCTGGTTTTTTGACCCCAGCCTCATTATTCTGACTCCTCAATTGCTTCTACGCCGACAGCAAGTGGCGAAAATCAGTCTTGGGGAGATCTCATTTGGATAGTGGACGAATGTTGAAGTGGAGTGGCTTTGGCGTCGGTGCCCTCTTGCTTTTTTATGTGGGTTCTGTGGTTTTGTTTGAAGCACAACTGGGAATCAATCAGCCGCAAGGCTCGACCTCAATCGTCATTGCGACCTTTAACGCAGACAATGAGCGTCATGAACGGGTAGTCCGCCTAGAGACTATTGGAGAGAAGTACTATGTTGCCGCAAATCATTGGCCGAGAGCCTGGTACAAACAGGCTTTGGCAAACCCTCGGATCGAGGTCAAAATGCCCGGCCAGGGCAGTTTCGCCTCCTTCGAGGCTGTGGATGTTGTGGGTGAAGAAGATGCTTCTGTGCGTGAAATTTATCGCTTCGGCTTCAGCTTCCGTTTTAGAACCGGGTTTCCGCCGAGGTATTTTCTCCGTCTGGAACCGAACCCGAGTTAATCCTGTGGCCAACTTTCAGCATTGAGGGGTGAAGAAATGTCCAAGGCTAACTTCTTCGAAGACATTGAAGTAGGGTCAGTTGAAGAATTCGGGAGCTATGAAGTTAGTGCGCGAGAGATCGTCGAATTTGCGACCAAATACGATCCACAACCCTTCCATCTGTCGGAAGAGGGAGGAAAACAAACTCATTTCGGTGGGCTGGTTGCTTCAGGTTGGCACACCGGCAGCATCGCAATGCGACTGATTTGCGATAACATGCCCGAGCATTCAGCTTCACTAGGTTCGCCGGGCATCGATGAGTTACGCTGGATAAAGCCAGTTTTTCCCGGTGATGTGTTGCGAATTCGCAGCACGGTTAGTGACAAAAGAGAATCCAAATCAAGAGCGGAGATGGGTTCAGTCTTTATTCTTAACGAGGTGATCAATCAGAATGATGTGGTGGTCATGAGTTATAAACCCATAGTGCTTTACAAGCGGCGAACCTGAGTCGTCAATGAGTGATGTAAGTCACATCCGAGGAATCGGGCCTGTGCCGGACTGGCCAAGAGAGCACGGCCCAAAAGCCTCCCTAAAGCGGGAAATGCAGCCTAACTTGCTACATTGCTTGGCTTCAGAAGCGAACCTCTCGGGCAACGCTTATTGGCGCTAAAGCCATGCTGTCTCCATTGAGATAAACTGGTGTCAATTCTTAGATCGAGGAAGATAATGAAAACGAAAAGTCTGTTTGCTCAATCTTTAGTTATGTGCTCGGTCGCACTAGCAAGTTCTCTGGCCGCTGACGGAGTCCGCGCACAGGGCACGCCACTGCCTGTTGAGCTCCTGCCGCTGGGGAAGGATCTAGGATTACGGTCTGGCCAAACGGTGACGCCTGCCTATGAAGGTTGGTACGAAAATGAAGATGGAAGCCTAGCCCTGTCCTTCGGCTACTACAACCGAAATACTGAAGAAGTGGTCAACATTCCAATAGGTCAATTTAATCGCATCGTTGGTGCACCGAACTCACTACCAAATCAGGGGCAGCCGACTCGTTTTGAGGTCGAACGGCACTGGGGTGTCTTCACCATAGACGTTCCGGCGGACTTCAAGAGTGAGATTGCTTGGCACTTGGAAAATCAAGGCAACGTGTTTCATGTGCCGGCCAACCTCGGTGCTGATTACATCATAGATGCCATAGTTGGCGACGCTAACGGCAATTTGCCTCCTGAAATCAGTTTCGAAGCGAATGGTCCCATAGGTAAAGGTCCCGGTGGCATTACGATTGGCCCGATTACTGCTCGGGTGGGGGAGCCTATGAGTATGGAGGCATGGGCCCGCGATGATGGAAAAGTCAGTGGGATTGCTGCGATGTTTGTCGCGCAGAGCGGTGCAACTCCTCCTATCGACCTCACTTGGTTCAAGCATCAGGGGCCCGGTGCCGTGTCATTCAGTCAGCAAACGGCAAAAATACCGGCTTCTGGTGGCAAGGTTGAGACGAAGTTTACGTTCAGTGAAACGGGGGACTATTTGCTCAGAGCCAGATTGACCGACCTCGGTGGCCCGGAGATGGCAGGGCATTCGCAGTGTTGCTGGACTAACAGCTTCGTGCAGATAAAGGTGACGGAATAATGAATCGGCTAGAAATACAGAGTAGAGTAAGAACTACAAGCGACACGGCCCGGCCGTGTGGAGGGGAAAGATGAGATTCACAAAGATTTGGAGCGTGGTTGTTGCTGCAGGGATGGCATCTGACGGGGCACTTGGGCAGTCTGAAATTGATCGTGAGGTAACCTGGGCCGGCGATGTCGCTGCGATATTTCAAGAAAACTGTCAGGAGTGCCACCGGCCTAATTCGATTGCGCCGATGCCTCTTTTGACCTATGAAGAAGCCCAACCGTTTGCGCCGGTGATTCGCTATCGCGTTGAAAATCGTGTAATGCCCCCTTGGCATATTAATCCTCAGGTCGGCATTCAGGAGTTCACAAACGACCGGGGCCTGACCGAGGCAGAGCGAGCAACGATTTTGGCCTGGGTAGATCAGGGTGCGCCTGAGGGCGATCCTGCAAAGGCGCCAGCGGCACTGGAATTCAATGACGCTTTGGTCTGGCGTTTAGAAAATCAGATCGGTAGTCCTCCGGATTTAGTTGTCGCATCGGAGCCCTACGATCTGGCCGCTGTCACCCAAGACAAATGGTTTCGTCCGACGACCTCGACCGGACTCACTGAGGAAAGGTGGGTAAAAGCCATTGAAATTCGCCCAAAAAATGATGCTAGTCGTCGGGTGGTGCACCACTCCCTTGCATTTCTGTTGCAGCAAGAGGATGGCAAACGGGGCCTTCCTGAAGATGTCGATGTGCCGTTTGGCCCGAGTCTCTTTATGGAGTGGGCAGTCGGTAAGGCTGGCCAGATTTTTCGTCCCGATACAGGCAAATTGATGATGCCCGGATCACAGATCATGTGGGAAATGCATTTGCACGCGAATGGCGAAAGAGTGCCGGATGCGCAGGTTGAACTTGGCGTTTGGTTTCATGATGAGCCACCTGAGCACCGCACTATCCTGAGCATGCTTGACGCACAGGGGCCTCACAGTCTCGACATACCACCAAATGAAATCGCCGTCACTCAAGGGACATTTGTCTTGTCCGCACCTGCTCGCATTGAAAACTTTCAGCCCCACATGCATATGAGAGGTAAAGCGATGTCCATGGAGGCTATCTATCCTAATGGTGAGCGCGAGATGCTCTCTTTCGTGGACAATTTCCAATGGAACTGGCAAATAAATTATGTCTATGATGAAAACGCAGCGCCAATTGTGCCCAAGGGAACGATGATTAAGACAACAGCATGGCATGACAATACTGCCCAAAATCCCTACAACCCGGATCCGAATCAGTGGGTAGGCTGGGGCGATCGTACTGTTGATGAGATGGCTCACAACTGGGTTGATGTAACCTATCTCGGGCAGGAAGAATATGAACGACTTATCGCCGAGCGGCGCGCCGGACACTGACGGCTGCAAGGGATGAATTATTTGCAAACAACTCTCGGTTTGACGCTGGTTGATTTGGCGTTTATTGACTGTCTCCCGGTCCCGCCATGACTATGCTCTCCGTCCTTGATCTGGCGCCGGTAAATCAGGGCAGCACTCCGGCAGAAGCGCTGAGCAACTCCCTAAAGCTGGCGCAGGCAGCGGAAGGTTTTGGCTATCATCGATATTGGGTCGCCGAGCATCACAACATGAAAGGCATTGCCAGTGCGGCGACTGCCGTGGTGATTGGTCACATCGCGAATGGTACATCGACGATTCGGGTGGGGTCTGGGGGAATTATGCTTCCAAATCATGCTCCGCTCGTCATTGCCGAACAATTTGGTACTTTAGCTTCTCTTTATCCAGGACGCATCGATCTGGGGTTGGGTCGGGCACCTGGAACAGATCAGCTGACTGCCCATGCTCTGCGCAGAGGCCTCACGGGCAGTTCCGATGATTTCCCCAACGATGTGTTGGAGCTGCAGCACTTTCTGAGCGATGCCAGTGAGGGTCAGGCAGTGGTTGCGACGCCCGGTGCAGGCACTAATGTCCCTTTATGGATCCTCGGCTCAAGCCTGTTTGGCGCACAGCTCGCGGCTTCGCTTGGCTTACCCTACGCCTTCGCCTCACACTTCGCACCACACGACATGATGCAGGCTATTGCCATTTATCGCGATCGATTCAAACCTTCCGAACAGCTGAAAAAGCCTTACGTCATGCTCGGCTACAATGTTTTTGTTGCCGACACAGACGAGGAAGCTATTTATCTCCGCTCTTCCGCTCTGCAGTCTATGCTGTCGCTGCGAAGGGGCCATCCGATTCAGCTACCGCGGCCGGTAGAGCGGCTTGAGTTTTCCTTAAGCGCTTCGGAGGCGGCTATGATCGAAATGATTACCCACTGCTCAGCGGTAGGCTCTGTCAAGAGTGCAGCGAATCAAATGGAGAAATTCCTAACTCGCACAGGCGCTGACGAATTGCTGTGTGTGAGTTCAATATATGACCATGACAAGCGGGAGCGTTCTTTCTGCCTAGCGCTGGAGGCTCGTGATTCGCTTAGTCAAAAAGCTGCGTAGTGTCCTAGTTTTTTTGTGCTGTTACTGAGACGTGTGCTTGTGCGGTCCCAAGACTCGGGTTCCGCGGGAAACAACAAATATCGGCAAGGCGGAACTTCTCGCTGAGTCAACAATATAAAAATGATGATCGGAGGAAAAGTTCATGTCTGACAACGAATTATCAAGCGGGTCGAAGTCTATCGGGATCTCGCGTAGAGCGGCAATCAAAAAGACTGTGAATGCAGGGCTTGCCGCCGGCGCCGTCGCTTCAGCACCCGGTTGGGTCCTGCCAGCGCTGGCCCAAGGCGAGGAGCTGGTGCCATTTAGTGACATGCCGGAAGAATACTCCCGGCCACCAGCGCGTCCAGGAGGGACTCACTTTCTTGATACTCGTCTGATCTCCTCAGACAGTTTTTATACTGATAACCGAGATTTCTATGTAGTTCAGCACTACGGCCAGCCCGAGCTTGATTTGTCCAACTACCGCTTGCAGATCACCGGCCTGGTGGACAATACCATCGAATACTCTCTTGCCGACCTGCAGGCCATGCCGCAGTTTGATCTTGATGCTGGCTTCGAGTGTGGCGGTAATCGGCCGCTCGGTATTTTTCAGGGGTTGGTTGGAAACGCGAATTGGCGCGGCGTTCGGCTCAGTGACATTCTGGAAGCAGCCGGTATTCAACCGGAAGGCAAGGAAATCGTTTTTTTCGGCGGCGATGTTGGCGTTGAAGAAATCAGGGAGACAGAAGTTGAGCAAGCGTTTGCTCGAAGCCTGCCTGTGGCTGATGCTATGCGCGACGTTAATATGCTGGCGTTGCAAATGAATGGCGAAGCACTACCACAAGGTCATGGTCGTCCTGTCAGGTTGCTGATCCCCGGGTTTTATGGTGTGGCTAATGTAAAGTGGCTTACTCAGATTCACGTGCAGGATCGGCGATATATGGGTAGATTTATGGGCCGTGATTACGTCACTTTGAAAAAAGAACGCGTGGGAGACCAGGAGCGCTGGGTTGAAAACTCAGTGACTCGCATTAACCTTAAATCGGCCATCGTGCGCGTTAGCCGCATGGCAGATGAATTTACGATTACTGGTTTTGTGCTGAACGATGGCACGCCCCTCGAGAGCGTGGAAGTTAAGATCGATGATGGGCCCTGGCAGCGTGCCGAGATAGATCCGCGTTCCAGTCAGTATTCCTGGAAGTTATTTTCTATGCCGTGGATTAATCCAGGTGCCGGAGAGCACACAATAGTCTCGCGCGTGACAGACGTAAACGGTAACGTGCAGCCGACCCGAAGCCAACTGCCCGAGAAAGTCAGCCGATGGGAAAACTTTGGCCAAATGCCGCGCACGTTAACGATTGGCTGATGTCCAACGGAGTTATTTAGATGAAACTCAGAGTCTGCCTCTCGCCCCTGAGTTTCTGCCGAACCGAAGACTGTCTGCTCGCTCATAATTCATCGTCAGACAGTTTGATTGAGAGGCTATAATAATTTTAGGAGGGACACATGTTTAGCCATGTAATACTGGGAGCCAATGACTTGGAAGCTTCTCGCAAATTTTATGACGCGGCTCTGGCCACCCTGGGGATCGGTGAGCCCGCTCACGACCCTAAGGGACGCTATTTCTATCGAACTGCCACCGGGTTATTCGGCATTACCAAACCTATCAATGGTGAACCGGCGACTCACGGCAACGGATTTACACTCGGCTTTGCCGCAGAGAGTCCGGAAGCGGTGGATGCTTGGCATAAAGCCGGCTCTGAAGCGGGCGGTACAGATTGCGAGGATCCGCCCGGGATTCGGGAGGGGGCGGGAGTGAAAATGTATATCGCCTACTTGAGAGACCCGGCGGGCAATAAAATCTGCGCACTTCACCGAATGTAGAAGGCAGTCAGAGGCAGCGGCGGTACAGGGCGAAAAGCCTTTCCCAGTGCCGCTCTGCTGAGGCATTGTCATACACCCCTTTTCTTTTTGGAAACACAAATCCGTGTTGGGTGCCCGGGTACCACTCGATTCGATAATTAATAGCGATCTCATCGAGATGCGACCTTAAAGACTCCACCATTGCCTTTGGCGCATAGCTGTCAGTTTCGGCACAGCCAAAATACATCTCCCCCAAAATCTTATGTGCATCAAGATGCGGTGAATCCAATGCATCGGTCATGAGGTGCACGCCATGAAGTGATGCGCTTGCGGCAATGCGATCAGGAAACTGCGCCGCTGCAGCAAAAGCGAAAGGGCCACTCATACAATAGCCCACGCAACCGAGCTTGCCTGTTTTTGCGGCCCCGTCCTGATCTGCATAGTCAATGAGATTTGCGATATCCTCACAGACCATGGCAGTGTTGAGTGCGTCCATATGCGCATGCATTTTTTGTCGGGTTGATTCGGCATAGCGATAGACACGAACGCGTCGGTAGTAGAGGTTAGGCAGCATGACGTAATAGCCGGCGGTGCCGAGTCGCCTTGCCATATCGTGAAGTTCGCCGCGCTTACCTGGAGCGTCCATCAGGAACAGTATTACAGGATGTGGCCCTTCCTCCTCCGGGTGCGTGATTAAGGTATTCATGTCGCCATCGGCGGTTGCTATGTCAATTTCTTTTTCTATCAAGGGGCAATTCCTAGCATTTATCCGGCGAAAGGCTCTGTTCCTGAGCGAGGCGAATCGGTCGCTATGGCGTGTTTTGTTAAATTTCGGTTCTTTTCGTAGCGCGCTCCAGTCTCTGACGAACCCATGAAGAACTTGCGCATATCTTTATAGGTAATGTCCCGGCAAGTAGTCAGCGCGATGCGATCCATACTCAAATGATCGTCGCCAAAGATAAACGTTTCCTACAAAATCATGACGCGGAAAAGTCCATGGCGCAACAGATTATTTAGCGTGCCGCCTTCCACTATCCAGGTTGTTCCGCACACAGAGGGACAAGAGAAATCGGCTTTGTCTGTGCATCGGATTCCATACTATGCTTGACACCGAATGTCTCCATGTAGCTTCATTTTGGGCGTTCCATCGTGAACGTCGAGGAGGCGTCTACTCGTGCGTAATCATTGTATCCAAGACGACCGATCGGCATCATCTTGGCCACATCGATAAGGCCTGTTTCTGTGATTATGGCGTCATCAATATGAATGCCAATGACTTCCCCAAAAATTACCTTGTATTCATCCCCGTTATCCCAGCCTGGAATAAGCACGGTCTTGAGATATTTGCATTCTAGCTGAACTGGAGCTTCGGCAATTCTCGGTGCCTTTACGAGAGTGGCGCCGATTGGCGTCAGCCCGGCCAGAGCGATCTCGTCTGTCTTTGGAGGCAGAGTGGCGGAAGATAGGTTCATCTGCTCTTTTAGTTCCCAGGTGGCCAGATTGCATACGAACTCGCCGGTAGTCTCCACGTTGCGGCTTGTATCCTTAAATCGATCGTCCGCACTGCTCGCGCCCGCTGAGAACATGACGGTCGGGGGCCGATAACAGACGGCATTGAAAAAGCTATAAGGAGCCAGGTTAAAGACCCCATCTCTGTCAACTGAGCTGATCCAGCCTACGGGTCGCGGTATCACTAGGCTATTGAAAGGGTTTTTAGGCAGTCCGTGGTCTTGGTTTCTTGGTTCGTAGAACATGGGGCAAAGATCCATATAGAATGTTTAGAAATTAAGCACACCATCTCGTTTTTCGCACTGCGACACAGGGGCTGCTAAGAGACTACAACATGTCGCCTAATCAATTAACACATTGTTCATTTTTCTTCTTTCCTTGTGCAAAAATCTGACCGTGCTTCCTGCATGATTTTCGTTACAATAGTTCTGTGTCTAAATATCTGACAGCTCCTGTTGCAACGCCCGATATGCCCGGTGGAATTCGTTATATCATTGTTAATGATGTGGCAGAGCGCTTCAGTTTTTATGGCTTGCGTGCGATCCTGGTCATATTTATGACCCAGTATCTGATGTCCTCTGACGGCCAATTAGCAACGCTGTCGGAAGAAGATGCGACGTCATACTTTCATCTTTTTACCGCAACTGCCTACTTCCTGCCGCTGGTCGGCGCGATTGTCGCTGATGCCTTCTGGGGTAAATATAAAACTATTATTTTGCTGTCACTGGCCTATTGCGCTGGCCATTTTTCGCTCTTTTTGGATGATACTCAGATAGGCTTATTTCTGGGTCTGACACTGGTCGCGATCGGTTCAGGTGGTATCAAGCCTTGCGTGGCCTCAAATGTGGGCGATCAGTTTGGGAAGGCCAACAAGCATTTGCTGTCTCGTGCCTACGGCTGGTACTACCTGGGTATTAACCTTGGCTCGTCAACTTCTTCCTTATTAACGCCCTGGCTGCTGGAACATTATGGGTCCGCGGTGGCCTTTGGTGTGCCTGGCGCGTTTATGGCTCTGGCAACGTTTACCTTTTGGGCGGGCCGCTCAGAATTTGTCCATATTCCGCCAGCAGGCAAGGGTTATTTGCATGACATCTTCGGTCCTGAAGGTAAGAGGATAGTAAAGCGGCTACTGGTGATCTATTTTTTGGTTGCCGCCTTCTGGTCCTTGTTTGATCAACAGGGCAGTACCTGGGTATTGCAGGCTCAAAAAATGGATAGAATGGTGTTCGGATACGAGTTGCTCCCCGCACAAATTCAGGCTGCAAACCCGTTTTTGATTATTATGCTTATACCGATCTTCACCTACTTGATCTATCCGACAATGAGCAAAATGTTTGAAGTTACTCCTGCCAGAAAGATGTGTATTGGAATGTTTCTCGCCCTGAGCCCCTTTCTTGTGACTGCGTGGTGTGAATCGCAAATTCAACAAGGATTGACGCCCCACATAAGTTGGCAGTTGCTTGCTTATCTCTTACTCTCGATCGCTGAGGTAATGCTTGTGATTACGGTATTAGAATTTTCTTACACTCAAGCGCCTAAACGAATGAAGTCTCTGATTATGTCCTTCTTTTATTTGTCAATCTCAGCGGGAAATGTCTTTACCGCAGTGGTGAATCAGCTGATTAAAAATCCGGATGGAACCTCTAAACTAGAAGGCGCCATGTATCATTTATTTTTTGCTGGTTTTATGGGATTGGCCGCAGTTCTGTTCGTTATTTATATGACGAGCTATGATATGAATTTTATAATCCAAGATGAGTCAGAGAGCGATGAATAAGCTGAGTCCAAGTTTCACCTATCGCAGAAGTGAAGCATTGTTTAAGAGAGCAAAGAATGTAATTCCTAATGGAATACCGGGCCACTTCAATCCCGCGTCGCAGCTGCCAATGGGAACTTATCCTTTTTATGTGGATCGCGCGAAGGGGTCACGCTTCTGGGATGTGGATGGTAACGAATATATTGATTATATGTGTGCCTACGGCCCGATGATTCTTGGTTATAATAACGAAGTTGTCGAACAGGCGGTTCGCGAGCAGCTCACCAAGGCAGATACTTGTACGCTGGCCTCTCCTGTGATGGTTGATTTGGCAGAATTACTTGTTGACTTTGTACCGTGGGCTGATTGGGCCACTTTCGCGAAAAACGGGGCGGATGCGACAAACATGGCTGTGCTGATTGCACGAACACATACGGGTCGTCGAAAGCTGATCGCGATTGAGGGAGGTTACCACGGGACCTCGCCTTGGATGCAGGCAAAAACTCGCGCAGGAATAGACAAGGGTGATCACCACGATGTGATTCGGATTCCCTGGAACAATCTTCCTGCCCTTCAAGCGACATTGCTTGCACATGAGGGTGAAATCGCTGCATTCATCAGCTCTCCCTATCATCATCCGGTTTACGAAGATAACGTACTGCCTGATCCTAGTTATTGGGAGGGAGTTCACAGACTTCTGCGCGAGCATAATGTGCTGTCAATTTGTGACGACGTAAGAGCAGGCTTTCGTTTAAGCATGGAGGGCTCTCCAGCTTATTTTGGATATACGCCGGATCTCAGCTGCTACTGCAAGGCGATTGCCAATGGTTACCCGATCGCCGCTGTGGTTGGGCACAGCGAGCTCAACGATGCGGCAACAAGTGTATTTCAGACCGGCAGTTTCTGGTTTTCAGCCGGGCCAATGGCGGCAGCACTTGCATGCTTAAAGGAACTAAGACGTCTTGAGGCTCCTACGCGTATTCTGGAGACAGGAGCTGCTCTGTGGAGCGGCTTGCAATCGATCTCTGCAGATGCGGGTTTTGAATTGGTTGTGAGTGGAATTCCATCTATGGCGTATTTGCGGACAGAACACGATGCCGGGCCAAGATTTCACCAGTCCCTCTGCGGTGAGTGTGCGCGGCGAGGTTTGTTTCTTACTTCTCACCATAACCTGTTTGTTTCCGCTGCTCACACTGAAGGGGATCTTGCGCAAAGCTTTGAAATATTTGAAGATGCATTAAAGGCGACAAAAGCACAATTCAAAGTCGAATGACAACAGGGCTCGACTTCAGGTTTTGTGTGTTTTTTTCAAATAAAATACTACACCGCTAGTAGCGACGCCATTGGCAATTACACCTTGGTTCAACGCTTATGTCCTGCCCTGAACCTAGATAGTTTCATCTAGCGCGGAGTCTCTTGGCTGCTAGCCAGTAAAAGATTAGGCCTGACCCGATAAGTCCGAGACTAAATAATCCCTCTGC
>DORE01000138.1 GCA_003514305.1 Gammaproteobacteria bacterium
TCCGGAATCATTGAACCACTACAGTCCTGGAGGAGCAGCACCGTGGAGGTTCTTCATAGATTCCACTCCTGATCATTTTGTCCAACTTCTTCTGTGCATCTCTCCTCAAGACACCGAATTATTGAAAGCGATGTCTTCAGGTCCTTAATCGTAATACCGTCCGTTAAAGCTTTGGCCCACCGTATTTGACGCTGGTCGGCGAGTCGGTATGTCTCAGCACCTTTATGTGTCAGGCCAACCAACTTCGCTCTCTTGTGATGGGGGTTTTCCGAATACTTTAAAAGGTCAGAATCGACTAAATCATTCACGACTCTTCGTACTGATTGTCGAGCCAACCCCATCCTGCGGGCGATTTGGGCAACCGTCAGGTCACGCTCTTCCAACACTATCGCCCCAAGTACCTGCCAGCGAGCACTGGTTAATCCCAAGTCGCCTACTAAGTTGTCGCCGGAATTCAGTAGAGCTCCGTTAAACCGAAATACTTCAAGAATGAGGTCTGTGGCGGCTTCGCTGAGCTCGGAATGTTTGTCCATGAGTTCAAGTCCAATTCAATTTGATTTCGTAAAGATAGAAGATTTGCATCAGATTGACAGCATACTGTCAATATGAGAGAAAGTTTTAGTGTTAGCGCAGCCTCCCTGTGTTCTCAACAACCGCTGTGTTGCTTTGGACTTCGTCCCATCGATAAAAATAGCATAAAAACAACATGTTACCGAGGAAGTGTCGATGAAAAAGGTTTTTTTCAGCCTCGCAATCGTGAGTCTCTTTTCCGGCTGCAGCCAGAATTCAGGAGGCCCAGCGGAAGGGGAATCGAGCGCACATCGTTGGGTACAAACCACCACGTTAGTGGAGGCCTCTGATTCATTCTTCAGTTTGACGGGAACAGTAAAAGCCCGTCACGAAGTGGAGCTAGCATTTCAGGTTGGCGGCAAAATCGATCGGCGATTGGTCGATGCAGGTCAGTCAATCAGGAAAGGTGATGTTCTTTTCGCGCTTGACCTTCGAGACCTTCGTCAATCTGTGGTTACTTCCCGGGCAAGGTTGAAGGCAGCAGAAGCAACCTTAGAGCTTGCTGAAAACGAATTTTCACAAGACAGTCAGCTGATTGAACAAGGCTATAAAAGTCGTCGGGAATATCAACGGACATTTCTGGCTCTAAAAGAGGCAGAGAACCAGCGCGATGCTGCCGAGGCCGAGCTGAGCCAAGCTCTGAATGCCCTGGACTACGGTGTGCTCAAGTCTGACAGCGACGGCTTCATTCTGGATGCCTTCGGGGAGCCGGGAGAAGTTGTAAGCGCTGGTCAAACTGTTGCGAAATTTGCCACGGATGCACAGCCTGAAGTTGAAGTTGATTTTCCCTCTGACCTATACCCGCCAGAGTCTGGTGAGCTTATCGTCGACGGTGTTGCGATTGCGTTGAAGCGAAGAGAAGTTTCGGGAGCTGCGGATCCTCTTAGTCGTACTTGGAAAACACGATATGCGATCGACCAAAAGCACCCGGGCCTCAGGTATGGTCAACTGGTCAAAACGCAATTTCGTGACAGTCAGCCCGACATACCTCTCTATAAAACCAAAATTTCATCCATTGATGAGAGAGGCGAAACTCCCCTAATTTGGACCGTCGACAATGGAGAAACGCTGCAAATCAGCATTTCTATCCACAAAATAGAAACGGAGTATGCTTGGGTCTCTAGTCCTGAGCTAAGAGACGGCCTGGAGGTTATTTCTCTGGGGACACATCTTCTCAAGCCTGGAATGGCGGTCCGCCCCGTCAGCGAGAGGGAAATCTGATGTCTTTCCCTAACCTCTCCAAAATAGCCGTTCGAGAGCGTTCGGTTACCTTATTCCTGATCATTATATCTCTTGTGGCGGGCCTATATGCCTTCAATTCCCTTGGACGCGCCGAAGATCCTGACTTCACTGTTCGGGTTATGGTGGTTTCGGTTCTATGGCCGGGAGCAACAGCTGAAGAACTCCAGGATAGTGTTGTAGACCGCTTAGAAAAGCGGATACAGGAAGTTAAAGACCTATATAGAATCGAAACGACAGTCCGGCAAGGTCGAGCCGACCTTCAAATCGAGTTTCAAGACTTTACCAAGGGCGAGAACGTTCCTGACCGCTTCTATCAGGTAAGGCGCCGAATGCAGGATGAAGCTGGCTCACTACCGGAAGGCGTAATCGGCCCCATCGTAAACGAGGACTTTGGCGATGTTTATTTCACTCTCGTAGCTCTGACTGCCTCAGGGATGCCGTTAAGAGAGCTCGTCAGAGACGTTGAAGAGATCAGAGATCGGGTGCAGCGCGTCTCTGGAGTCAAAAAGGCGGAAATCCTTGGTGAGCGTCTGGAGAGAGTTTTCGTTGACTTTGACATGAGTAAGCTGCAAGGGCTTGGATTATCCCTGCCTGACGTAGTCGAGGCGATTAATGGCTTTAACCGGCTTTTGCCCTCCGGCCACATTGTTACGGATGGACCCAAAGTATATCTCCGATTGAATAGTGACCTCTCAAATCTCCAGGCAATGCGAGAAGTACCAATCAGAATTGGAAATCAACTCGTTCAACTTGATGACATCGCCAACGTCTCCAGAGGATATGAAGATCCCCCCAGCTACCTCGTTCGCTCTCTTGGGGAGGATGCGCTGCTTATCGGGGTGGTTATGCAAGGTGGCGAGAATGGGTTGGAATTCGGTAAACGTTTAAGGGAATTCTGGGAAAGAGAAAGGGCTAACTTGCCTCTTGGCATGGAGCTCGACGTGCTGACGAACCAAGAAGAAGCAATTTCGGATGCTGTTAATCTTTTCCAGATCAAGTTTCTTATTGCCGTTCTTGTCGTGATGGCAGTAACTATGTTTGCCGTCGGGCTTCGAGCGGGAGTTGTTGTAGGGATCGCTATTCCGATAACTCTTGGACTCTCCTCTGTTGTCATGCTGGCGCTGGGTATCAACCTCGACAGAATCACTCTTGGTGCCCTCATCATTGCCCTGGGGCTTCTGGTCGATGACGCGATCATTGCTATAGAGATGATGATCGTGAAATTGGAAGAAGGTTGGGATAAGGTACGAGCCGCTGCTCATGCTTGGAACGTGACGGCAGCTCCAATGCTTTACGGTACTCTGGTTACAGTTGCTGGCTTTGTTCCTATAGGATTTGCTCAGTCAAGTGTCGGAGAGTATGCGGGTAACATTTTTTGGGTGCTAGCAATAGCACTTCTACTCTCTTGGCTGGTTGCGGTTTCTTTCACGCCCTATCTCGGCGTGAAGTTTCTGCCAGATAGCATCCCAAAGACTCACAATAACCAATCTGATACTTACTCTTCCCGCCCCTATCGCCTTCTCAGAAAGGTCATAACTGGTTCTCTGGCTCACCGAAAATCGGTGGTACTCACGACTTTTCTCCTGCTCATTGTCTCAGTTATTGGGTTGATAGGTCCCGTTGAAAAACAGTTTTTTCCAAGATCTGATCGTCCTGAGGTGCTCGTTAGCATTTATCACCCTCAGGGGACCTCTATCGAGGTAACAAACAAAACAGCCGAAAAGGTTGAAGATCTCATGGAAGATGCAAGTGGCATCAGATCGATGTCCACTTTCGTTGGCGCGGGCGCCCCTAGGTTCTTCATTTCAGCCAATCCCGAACAACCAAGCAGCGCATTTGCGAAGTTAGTTATGGTTGCTGAGGATGTGAAGGCGCGAGACAGTTTAATTACCATGCTTCGGAGCAGCGTTGCCGCTGGTCTCTTTCCTGAAGCGAGGATAAGAGTTGAAACACTGCTCTACGGCCCGCCCGTTGATTGGCCAGTCAGTATCCGAGTCCTGGGTCCCGAAGCAAATGAGTTGCGCAAACTTGCGAGAAAAGTTCGAGACGTTATTTCCGACCACCCCAACACAGAAAACACTCATCTTGACTGGGATGAGCGGACTCCCACACTGAACCTGGTCTTCGACACCGACAAACTCCGACTGTTCGGATTGACGCCAGAAGACGTTTCTTATCAGCTTCAGTTCCAACTATCTGGATTGACATTAACAACGTTGCGAGACGGTATCCGTTTGGTCCCAGCAGTAGGTAGAGCTCAAGCTGAGGATGCTGAGCAAATTCAGGATCTGGAGATTGTGAGCAAAGATGGGCGTCGAATTCCTTTTAACCAGATCGGCGAAGTCGATGTCGTCTATGAGGAACCTGTCATAAAGCGTTTTAACAGAGAGTTGTTCATTTCCGCCAACGCCGATGTCCGTGGAGCACAAGCGAAAGATGTCACGGCCGACGTTTGGGCGAATTTGTCGGATCTCCGCGAGCGGCTTCCTGCAGGTTATTCTCTTCAAATTGGCGGTGCCGTTGAGCAATCTGCAAAAGGCGAGAAATCCATTCAAGTTCTGCAACCTCTAATGATTGTCTTGATGCTGATATTCGTGATGCTACAGATGCGCTCTTTCAGAGGAACACTCGTTGTATTACTCACCGCACCGTTAGGTTTAATTGGCGCTGTAGCTGCGATGTTGATGTTTAGCCAACCATTTGGATTCGTCGCAACGCTTGGGATTATAGGTCTTGCGGGCATTCTAATGCGCAATACGCTCATTCTGACCCAACAGGTCTCTGACAATGTCAGCTCTGGCATGCAGATTCGGAACGCTGTCGTTGAGGCGGGGGTTCAAAGGTCTCGGCCAGTCATTCTGACTGCACTGGCAGCGGTATTGGCTTTTATTCCACTTACGGTGGATAGCTTTTGGGGGCCTCTCGCATACGTTCTGATTGGTGGGGTCTCGCTTGGCACTGTCGCCACTTTGATATTTGTTCCAGCGCTTTACGCAATGCTATATCGATTACCTAGTCAGGGCCGCGAAGATTCGTAAGAGTAAATGTCAAAGCAATTAATTTTTGATGATCTGAGGGGTTAATCTAAACAAGACGCCTTCGTACAAGCATGAGTTTTACCTCGCCACAGCGGACAGCTCCTAGAAGAGGCTGGTGAGTGTCATGTGGATCGGGGGACTCCAGCGTGTGAGCCGGGCGTTATTCCCGAATCCGAATGTTCGCTTTGCGACCAGGCTGGACAAAGGCAAACATTCATCGCGCACTTAATCCGAGCCCGCCTTCCCCGGATTTTCTGACAATGAGTGGTACTGAAACGAGGTCAGTCTTCGGAGCTGGATTTTTCCATTCTGGGTGGATTTAATACTTGGTCAGGGTCAAACTTCCAAGGCGATTTTGCATCTAAAGGTTCCAAAGAACTGACTACCGTGACTCCTTGGCAGTGCAAGCGATAAAGAGGTCTAAGCCTTAAAGGTTCCACAAAACTGCCTACTAGACGCTTTTTGGCGCCCCTATTGAGTCACAAAACTGACCACATGACAGCCTTGGCTCTCCGGCTGGAAGATCTCCGCTCAAAGGTTCCACAGAACTGACTACTCTGATTTTTTTTCATTCGCCAGGTTCAGCTCGATCTAGCCCTAAAGGTTCCACAAAACTCACCAACTGACTCCTTTGTGGAGAAGTCTCCCTTCGAACTTATAAGTCAATGTTCTGTGGCACGAGCGACTGAGAGTGGCATACTAGGTTGAGGTCATTGGACCGCTTTAAAGATCTTTTTTAAGGGGGGCGGAAAGTGACAACTGAGTTCATGCTTGCCGCAAGTGGCTTTTTGCTCGTGTCGATCTGCATAATGATTGGAATCGACATTGCCAGAAGCCGACGTTAGTTCTTCGGTCTAAACGTTTGTTAGTTGATCATATGCGGAGTCTGTCAACGTAGATGTC
>DORE01000143.1:0-12425 GCA_003514305.1 Gammaproteobacteria bacterium
GTTTCTTGACGGCTTTAGCCCGGATCGTAATCCGCAATTATGGAAGCCTGAGCTGTTCGCGCTTCTGGCCGAGCATTCGACATCAGAATCGACTGTCGCAACTTACTCCAGTGCCGGCCACGTGCGCCGCAATCTCGGCAACGCCGGGCTTCCCGTGAAGCGAGCGAAAGGCTGGGCAAAAAAGCGTCACATGCTTTCCTCGCCGAGGGAAACGAGCAAGCCTGACAGGTTCCGGTCTTCTGCCAAGACTCTTGGCGAGATACAAAAAGCTGTCGTACTAGGTTCTGGCCTTGCAGGCAGCACAGTCGCTCACGCACTCGCTGGCAGAGGGTGGCAGGTGAAAATAATGGACCCTGCGTCCGGCTTCGGAGCAGGTGCCAGCGGTATTCCGCAACTTGCTCTCAGGCTGCGACTCTTTAACGAAGCCAATGCAGCCGCACAGATCTATCTTCAGGCTTATCTCTTTACCTATCGCTGGCTGGTCAGATTAGCGTCAGAAGGCAAATTTTTCTGGCATCGCAAGCAGATCAGACAATCCGCAACGGCAATGAACAAGCGTAAACCTTTGAGCCCTGAAAAGCTTGCAAGGATTTATGGCAATAAACTTTTTCAGACAGAAAGAAATGGAAGTCTTTGCTTCCCTTTCGGCGGCTGGATAGATCCGATTGAGCTGTGTCGCGCCTTGTGCTCTTCCCCAAAAATCACGCACATGTTCAACACGCCTAACCCATCTTTTGAGGCTCAAGAGCACGGTTGGCGGGTGCAATCAAGCCAGGGTAATCAAACTGAATGGGCAGATGCTCTGATCATCGCCAGCCCGCAGGCTCTCGAAAGGCTACCTATTCTCAACGAGGCGAAACTCGAATTTACGACCGGTATTAGTACTGCAGTTCGCACCTGCGACGAACTCAAGAAAAAGGACCACATCTTCACAGGACTAAGAACACTGTTTCCCGCTCGAGGAAACTCTCATTTAGTTTCGGCGACCTATCAGCGTGTCAGGGCTGGCGAAAGCGATGCGAAGGCTGCCAATCAGGAAAATATTATCGCTCTCAGACAGATGCTCCAATCAGATCTGAAGGCCCCGCTGGATGTTCTTACCCACTACGAACGAGAGAGAGCAAACACCTATGACCGATTGCCTTTGATCGGACAGTTTCAAAAATCTTCGGTAAGTTATAACGCAACTAATCCAATCTATATATCCAGCGCGCACGGATCTACAGGCCTTGCCACTTGCCCCTTTGCCGCCGAAATAATCGCCGCAGAAATCTGTGGCGATCCCTTACCAGTCACTGAGGAGCAGCGGCTCCTGCTTGACCCTTCGAGGTATTATCAGCGAGCTCAAAAGAAAAATAGGCAGACCTCTAGCGAGAGTAAAAAGACGTGATTATCTTGCTTAGATTAAAAGCATCTTTTACACCAGCAAGCTCACGAATCGAATGCATGGCAAATGTCGGCACCCCAACATCTATTGTATTGATCCCAGTTTCAGCCGAAGTAATAGGACCAATAGTGCTTCCGCAAGCCATGTCGTTGCGCATGACGAAGGACTGGTGAGGCACTTTGACAGCATCGCAAATCGATTTGAACAACGCTACTGAATGACTGTTGCTGGCATAGCGCTGATTCGCGTTGAGCTTTATGACCGGCCCAGCATTCAATATCGGTCTGTGTCTGTCATCATGCTTTTCCAGATAGTTGGGATGCACGCCATGAGCATTATCGATAGAGATCAAAGAAGACTTGGCGACGATTCGACTCAAAAGATCAGGTTCATCTCCGCATAGGTGACTCAACCTGACCAACACCGATTTCAAGAATGGTCCCTGCGCTCCAGAACTCGAAGTGCTGCCCACTTCTTCATGATCGTTGCAAACAAGCAAAGAGGCATGATGGTTTTTGCATGAGATTAGCGCCTTGCACGCCAAAAAACAGCTCAACAAATTGTCGAGTCGCGCTGAGGCAATGAATTCCTTTTTGAGACCGACCAGACTCGGAGCCTGAGTGTCATAAAAATACAACTCGTGGGCGAGAATCTCCTGAGCAGATCGATGGGCGCGCTGTTTTTTGACTTGCTGAAGTAGCAGCTCATTGAAGTCGAATTTTTCACCTGCCTTACATAACGAAAGCACCGGCATTAACTCTTTCTGAGGGTTGATGCTGCGAGAGTCGTTGACCCGCCGGTCTAGGTGTATCGCCAGGCTTGGGATTACTGCGATTGGTTCCGAGAAATCGATCAAAGCTGATCGCAATTCCCCCCCGCGAGACTTGTAGTTAACCCTACCAGCCAGCGACAGATCACGATCAAACCAGGGGGCAAACAGAGCACCACCATAGACCTCTATCCCCAATTGCACATAGCTTTGACGCTGAACCTCAGGGCTGGGTTTGACTTTGAGACTAGGAGAATCTGTATGCGCTCCTGTGAGGCGCAGCCCATCGCCGAGCATCGACTTGGCATTGTGGCGAAAAGCGATAATCGCAGAATCATTTCTTGTAACGAAATAACCCTGTCCATCAACTAATTGCCAGTGCTTCTCTTCAGACAGCGCGATAAAATCTGAATCCAGGAGCATAGATTTAAGCGCCGCCACTGCATGAAATGCGGTCGGCGAGCG
Source organism: Gammaproteobacteria bacterium (assembly GCA_003514305.1). GTDB lineage: Bacteria > Pseudomonadota > Gammaproteobacteria > Pseudomonadales > Pseudohongiellaceae > UBA9145. The sequence goes on from DORE01000143.1 coordinate 2,622, forward strand.
CTCTAGAAACTCAAGCAGCTCTTTGTTGAAGCGTTTTTGACTCACTGGGCCGAGGGGCTTTGCAGATTCTACCGAATTTCCAACAATTCAACGTCAAAGATCAGCGCTGAATTAGGCGGTATCGCAGCCGTCGGAGATGCCTCGCCATAGGCAAGGCCTGGGGGAATAAACAATCGCCACTTGTCGCCCTCCTTCATCAATTGCAAAGCTTCAGTCCAACCTGCAATAACTTGGGAAACACCAAAAGTTGCCGGCTCACCTCGGTCGACTGAGCTGTCGAAAACAGATCCATCAGTAAGTGTGCCGTGATAATGCGCTAACACTGAATCAGTACTGGTCGGCGTTTCGCCATCACCAGACTCTAGAATCAGGTATTGCAGACCTGAAGCCAATTGTACAACTCCGTCTTTTTGAGCATTTTCAGCCAAAAATGCCTCGCTAGCAGCGAGATTGTCTGTCAGAGCAGACTGCGCTGCTTCCTGTTGCTGCTGCACAAATGACTGTATTGCGGTCATCATTGCCGACTCATCCATTTGTACGGTGTCATCGAGCGCATCGCTTAGACCTGACATAAAAGCGTCTAGTCGGACATCGGCAGTGATCCCTTGCTGCATCAGGTTCATGCCAATATTCACCCCTATAGAGTAACCTATTTGATTGCGAGCATCTTCCAAGTCGATCTCTGACTGGGCTGACGCAGAGATTATCGACACTGCTGTCACTGTCAGTAGCAGTAGCTTAGCTGTCACAGTGCATGTTTTCATACCATTTTCCTTTGATTCATCGGACAATTACTACAGACTAGCGCGATTTAAAGCCTCCAGCCACGAAACCGCGATGCTAACCGAGAAGCATAGTAATTTCCACAGGGCATAAACTTGATGTCTCCAAGCAAAACCAAAGTATTGAGGACTCCAGTAGGCCTTAAAGTAATCACAGTGCTGTTGTCGGTCCTAACAGCCTGCTCCCAACCATTAGCCATTTCCATTAACGATCGCGCGATATATGACCCGAATGGTAGATTTCTAGAAAGCGAAACGCTTGATGCTGATCTTCAGGGTTGCATCAATCTAGCATTGAGACAACAAAATCTCACCAACCCTGGAGAGATCAAAGTACTTTCTTGCGCTAACTCGAAAATTCAAAGCCTAGATAACATCGGCGTTCTTTTTCGACTGCGATTCCTCGATGTCAGTGGGAACCAGATTAAGAACATTACGCCACTAGAGAATTTGCGGGAGCTCAGCGGCACAAATCTGGCTAACAATCAGATTACAGAAATCGGCTCTTTATTCAAAATTCCAAGCCTGACATCGGTTTTGTTGGAAGGAAACAGTGCAATTCCTTGCACCCAATTAAGAGCGCTCAAGAAAAAACTTGAACGAGCATTTAATATTCCCCCACGCTGCTCACCCTGATTTCGCAACTATCGGCATCCCGCTGTGGAATCGAAATAGCTCATCAGGAGTAAGAATGAGGTTTTTCTCGATTTGTCCGAAATACTCAATTCTTTCATCCACTTCAGCGTGTCCGGCATCGAAGGCCAGCATTAGATAATCTTGAAAGTGGCGTGCTTCAGAGCGCAGCAAATTCCGATAAAATTTACCGAGCTCTGAGTCGAGCACTTGCGCCAAAAATGCGAATCGCTCACAGGAACGCGCTTCAATATAAGCACCGATCAATAAGGTGTCGACCAAAGCCAACGACCCTGATTTAGAGACGTGTTGATATAGTCCAGCCGCATAGCGTGAAGGTGCGATCTGTGTATATCTAATGCCTCGACCTCGCATAAGCTCAACCACTTGCTGAAAATGGAGAAGCTCTTCTCTAGCCAATTGTGACATCTTGGTCATTAAAATTGAGTTTTCTGTGTAGCGATACATCAGCTTCATCGCTGTTGCGGCCGCCTTTTTTTCACAGTTAGCATGATCGATCAATAATTCTTTCTGATGATTAAGGGCCTCTAACACCCATTCGAAAGGAGTTTCGCAAGGTAGAAAAGAGCTGACCGACTCAGCCAAGACGAAGTCGGTCCGAGGGAAGTCAGTGGCGAGAGTCATTTTTATTACCTTTTTTGCTTTGTTTTGCTGAAGCGCTGCTTCGGCTTAATTCTTGTCGTCTGCCACTTCTACTAGCTTAGAATTTTGCTTTTTAGACGTCTTTGCTCCCAGCCCACGGAGCGCCTCGGCTCGCCTAACTAAATTACCTCGTCCTGACACCAACTTGTTTTTCGCCTTCTCAAAACTTTTTCTTGTCGCATCGATGCGCCCGCCAATTTCTTCAAGATCATCAACGAAAGCCACAAACTTATCGTAGAGCGCGCCAGCACGATCAGCAATTTCATTAGCATTCTGATTCTGCTGCGACAGACGCCAAAGGTTCTGTACTGTCCTTAGCGTAGTTAACAGAGTTGAAGGCACAACAAAGATGATGTTTTTTTCAAAAGCAAACTGAAAGAGATCACGATCAACCTGTACCGCAGCACTGTAAGCAGCTTCGACGGGCATAAACAGAAACACATAGTCTAATGAATTTATCCCGATAAGATTCTGATAGTCCTTGGCTGAAAGTGTTTTTACATGCTGTCTGATCGATGCGATATGCTGCTTCAAAAGACGGTCTTTTTCTGAGCCCTGATCACAAGAGCAAAATGTGTCCCAAGCTTTCAGAGATACCTTCGAGTCAATTATGATGTCTCTGGATTCAGGCAAATGCACAATAACATCTGGCTGGAACTTACCTCCGTCTTCTGCTTTTAAATTCACTTGGACTTCATACTCTCGCCCTTTAGTGAGGCCAGATTTTTCAAGAATCGACTCGAGCACGAATTCACCCCAAGTACCTTGCGCTTTGTTATCAGATTTCAAAGCATTAGTGAGATTAATCGCGTCTTCGCTTATCTTGCTGTTCAAAGCCTGTAAGGACTTTATTTCTCTAGCCAAAGAAAAACGCTCTTTTGATTCTTTGTCGTACGTTTCTTCAACACGCTTTTCGAATTGCGTGATTTTCGCCTGCAATGGCGACAGCAAAGCTGCAATATTCTCTTTGGAGCTCTGGCTAAAGCTCTTGCTTTTTGCCTCAAGCAGATCATTAGCCATATTTTTGAATGATTCTCCGAGTTGCTGTTTGGAACGCTCAATAAATGCGAGCTTTTCGTCGAACTGATCGCGCTCCAGCTCCGCACGAGTATTCAACCTCGTTAATTCCTCCCGTGACTTCGTCAACTCTAAATTGCATTTCGTGAGATCTTCTTTAATCGCAGCGAGCTCCAAGACTGCCTGATCAAACTCTTTTTCCTTTAATCTGAGCCTCTCAGAGACCCCAGCTAAATCTATCCGAGCTTGGTTGAATTTCACGAGTAAAACCAAAACACCAGTAATTGTGATAGCTAACGCAATCGCCAAAATGGCGACGAGACCAGGGAGCAAGGCTTCGCTCACGATATATGATCCGATGAAGGATAAAGAGAGGACGACTGATCAGGATAAGTTATCATTGATGACTTGAAGCAGTTCTTGAGTCAGCTCGCTCGACTCAGGATTACTGATAAGTGCTTCTGTAACAACCTCAATCACGGCTCCGGTCTCGAGAATTCGGACGCTGAAATCCTGCGCTTCATTTTGCTCGATTTTTTCGCTGCGACCCAATAACCTCCCCAACCATCCCGGAGAAGCGGGCTCTTCTGATGCTCCAGCAAATCTGACGTTTATCATTGACTGATCGCGATTCTCGTCGAGAATATCGATCTCTGCACTTTGCAGGGCTTGGCGAATCTGAACCCATGCTCTGTTGTAGTCCAGCTTCAATTCCAATACCGGCTCACCACCTGTGCCAGCGATTATGTTGGCCTTACTTTCTGCCTGAATAGTACCAGCCAGCAAACTAGCGGAGGACGCCTGGTAGATGTCATTACGATCAGCCAAAAATTGAGAGACAGAACGCAGCATCTCTTGCTCGAGATCAAGAGAGGAAGACTTCTCTGGCCATGAAACTTCAGCTGGAATCGGATCATCCCGAAGATTCTGTAAATGGGTAACGTATATCTCCGAATAACCTGAGTGCAATCCGGGTTCAATCCGAATCTGGTACTTGTGGCGATTTTCTTGATCCAATCCAATTTCCACCCAAGAGGTCTCTAAAATGCCTGCACTGGGGTTTTCATAGTCAAGAGCAATTTGTAGCTCTGTCCAGTAATCCCGTATCAGCGGCCATACTTGCCCAGGGGTCGCGTCAATAAGAATCCAACGCACACCGGACAAGCTTTGAATAATGACTCCTTCACGACGACGCTCCTCAATGGGCCTGGGTAGAGGGATCTCTTCGAAGGCAACCGCGTCTGCGGAATAGGGCTCTGGAACCACATAGAGCTGATCGATTGTGTAGCTGTCCAATTCAACGGGTATACGCATATCTGGAATAACTTGCGCCGACTGATACCCTCCTTTTTCAGCGAAAAGCCCACTTTCACCTCCAAACCATGCACTGTCTCCTCCAATCAGACCGCAAGAAGGCAGGCTCAGTGTTGCACTGAGCAAAAGCAAAGGCCGTTTAAGACAGGCACCAAACAGATTCATTCCCAACACCATCCTCTATTCCGTTAACTCAAACAGTCTTACTAATTTCTATTCCAGCAGCAGCCAAGGCATTTGAAACTCGGACACGATGTCGCGGACCGAGTTCTACCAACGGCAACCGAAGTGAGGGGCCTACCATCCCCATTTGCGCCAGGGCCCACTTGACCGGCACTGGATTCCCCTCTAGGAATAACGTTTCATGCAGCTTTTCCAGGACGCCGTCAAGCCGCTCCGCTTCCGCTTGGTCCCCGTTCAAAGCCGCCGAGCACATGCTACTCATGAGCACTGGGGCCACGTTAGCAGTAACCGAAATCGTGCCGTCTGCGCCTGCGAGGATCAGCTCTCTAGATAACCCGTCTTCGCCACTATACACCGCCAATCTTTCACCAAAAGACTGCACTAGGTTGAGCCCTATCTCAAGCCTTCCTGTCGCATCTTTAATGCCGATGATGTTTTCAAACTCAGTTAACCGCTCAATCGTTTCAAACGAGATATCGCATGCCGTTCGCCCCGGTACATTGTAAAGAATTTGAGGAATATCTACTGATTCAGCTATCAATTTAAAGTGCTGATAAAGTCCCTCCTGAGATGGCTTAGTATAATAAGGCGCCACCAATAGCGCGGCGTCAGCGCCAGATTTCGCCGCATCCTCGGTAAATTCAAGCGCCTCATGTGTATTGTTAGAACCGGTTCCCGCAACTACAGGAACCCGCTGATTCACATGCGACACACAATGACGCACAAGCTCGCAATGCTCCTTTGGGCTCAGCGTCGCAGATTCACCGGTCGTGCCAACGACAACGATCGCATTGGTGCCCGATTGAATATGCCAATCAAGCAAACGCTCGAAAGTAATGAGATCAATCTCGCCGCGCTCTGTCATCGGCGTTATGATCGCAACTAGGCTGCCTTGAATTCGCGTTTTCAATGAAAGTGGAGCCCGAGGAAATATACCTAAAAGTAAATGGTATCACAGGCGCCGAAATACAGTCATGCGAGAGTCAATCACTCAAGTCTGACATCTTCGCGTGCACTCTATTCGGCCACGCGTTGATAATAGCCTTAATCAAGGTAGCTAAGGGGATAGCGAAAAAGACCCCTGCCAATCCCCAGATGCCGCCAAAGACCAGAACGGCCGCAATGACAGCAACAGGATGCAAATCGTTTGCCTCAGAGAAAATTATTGGAACCAGAACATTCCCATCGATAATTTGCAGAACCAGGTAGCCGATCATCACTGTGTAAAACTCACTGCCAATTCCCCACTGCACATAAGCGACTGCGGCAACCGGAATTGTGATCACGGTTGCGCCAATATAAGGCACAATCACGGACAAGCCGATCAGAACTGACAGAAGCAAGGCATAGTTCATATCGAAAACTATAAAGATTAGGTAGGCTGCTACTCCAACAATGAATACTTCGATAAATTTACCACGGATATAATTTGATATTTGTTCGTCCATCTCTTTCCAAATTCGAATCATCAGTGGACGATTTCGAGGCAAGAAATTACCGACCCACAAAACTAGATCATCTTTGTCCTTCATTACAAAAAAAACCAGAATTGGTACCAAAACCAAGAAGATAACCCAGCCGAAGACGTTCGGCAGACTCGCCAGTGAGTACTCGAGAATTCTCTGACCAAAACCACCCACTTCTCCTCCAAGACCATCGATGAATGTCTCGACCTGATTTTCAGGAAACAGCGTAGGGTAATTCTCAGGAAGGGACATCAATGTACTTTGCCAGGCACTTAAAAGATTTGGAATTTCATTCACAAGCAGCCTAAGCTGATCCCACGCTCTTGGCATGAGATACAGCAACATCACTGCAAAGAGGCTAATGAAAAGCGTATAAACCAGTAAGAAAGCTAGACGAGCAGAGGCACCATAACGCAGCAGTAGATTCACCAGGCCCTGCATTAGGTAAGCGATAACAATTGCCGCAATGAGAGGGCCGAGGATTTCCCCGATCAGCACCAATAAGACCAGGCCAACGGCCAACAATATAAGTAAAATTAGGGACTCTTCGTCGTGAAAATATCGATCGAGGAAGTCGTTAAGAAGTTTCTTCATGGATGACAAGTGTTTGTCCGACTAAATTCAGCCTCGCTGGATCCAGAAAGTATACGCACCCTCGCCTTTCTGAAACTCAAGAATTTGATGATCGCTGCGTTCGACGAAAAGAGGGAAGTCCTTCTCCGACGCCGGATCCGTGGCTACTACTTTTAATATCTGCAATGGGACCAATTCATTTAACGCCAACTTTGCCTTCAGCAATGGCATTGGACATGAAAGGCCGGTAACGTCTAACTCAAGATCTGCTTCTCTCATCAGTGGCATGTTATCAAGCGATATACCCAGCTGACCATGCTAATCTGTGTTAATTTATTGATAAGTCACTCATACAGCAGAATTAATTGTGATAACCTGAGACCACTGCTTCTATAAATAAAGCGTAATGTTGCACCGCATTTTATCTTTTAAAACGATAGGGATTTGTCTCTATTTAAGTGGTAATGCCAGCCTGGCGCAGCCGGAGTTGCCGCGCCTGGGTGATCGAATTTCAGGTACTGTGTCTCTTGATCAAGAATACCTTATGGGACAGCAGTTCCTGAGCCAGTTGCGACGTGGCGCACCGACGGTACCTGACGCGTTAATCAACACGTATCTTGAGAACATTTCCTATCGGTTGGCAGCTCGGAGTCAGCTCACCGACCGCCGCTTGTCCTTCGTGATCATCGACAGCGAGGAGATCAATGCATTTGCAGCACCTGGGGGCATAATCGGAGTTAACACCGGCTTGTTCCTGAACGCTCGAAGTGAGGCCGAATTCGCTTCGGTGATGGGGCATGAAATCGCTCACGTTAGTCAAAGGCACTTCGCCAGAGGTGTCGATGAAGCGCAATCCGGCCGTGTTGGTCATCTCGCTTCCTTGCTTGCCAGCGTGCTGGTGATGGCGACCTCCGACAGTGGGCACGGAGCGGCTGCTCTGGGAGCCGCACAAGGCCTTGCAATGGACCGTGAGCTAAGATTTAGCCGCAGCAACGAACAAGAGGCCGACCGCATTGGTCAAGATACCCTCTACAATGCAGGCTTCGATCCATCTGCACAAGCGAGTATGTATGAGCAGCTGCTCGCGGCCAATCGATTTGGACGTCGACCGCCAGAATTTTTGCTCACCCATCCGCTGACAGAGTCACGAATCTCTGACAGCCGAGCTCGTGCATTACGCTATCCGAAACGCGACTATCCGCTTAGTTTGAACTATCAGATCATGCGAGCCCGCGTCATTGGCCATTACGCACAAAATAAAGCCGCACTGGTCTTTGATATGGAACAAAAGCTGGAATACAGCACAAACCATTCAAACGAGGAAGCGAGTCGATACGCCCTGGCGGTTGCCTATTGGGAGAACGAGCAATACGCGGCGGCTGACAGAACCCTTGCCCCTCTCTTGAGAAAGTACCCAAACTTGATCAGTCTTGTGGTAACTCAGGCAGAAATTTACACCAAGCAGAATGAGGCTGGTCGCGCGATAGACTATTTAAAGCGCCATTTGGAAATCAACCCAAATAATCATCCTCTCACAATGGCGCACGTCGATGCGCTTCTGACGTCAAGATCCTACAACGCAGCCGCTGAAATCATGGAACAGCACATCAAAACCCGGGAAAACGATCACCATTTGTGGTTTCAACTTGCCGAAACCTGGGGCCAAGCGGGCAACATCAGCAAAGTGCACCAAGCCCGCGCTGAATACTTCACTCTGATTTCAGATTTTCGCAATGCCCGCCAGCAACTGCAATTTGCTCTGCAAATCGAAGCAGATGAAGCGAGCAATCTGGCACTTCAGGCCCGACTTCGTCAGAAGATCAAGGAGCTCGAGGAAAGGCAGCGGGCCTTGAGTGGATAATGGGGATAAGTCTGAGTTCATGCCTTACCGCGCACAGCGAGTCGCTGCTCTCTTGCGAATTTCAACATTCGAGTCAGCGGTTTCATGGCATCTCGCGCGACTTCAGGATCAATCTCGATGGCATTAACTGGATTAGATAGACTGGCGCGCAATGACTCCAAAGAATTCATTGCCATCCAAGGGCAATGCGCACAACTTCGGCAGGTAGCGTCCTCTCCAGCGGTCGGAGCGACAATAAAAGTTTTTGTGGGCGATGCTTGTTGAAGCTTGTGAAAAATACCTCTGTCAGTCGCCACAATAAACTCTTCATTCGGCAGTCTCTGCGAAGCCGTTATGATTTGAGTCGTCGAGCCAACAAAATCGGATATTTCCAACACAGCTTGGGGAGATTCTGGATGGGCTAGTATTGCCGCATTTGGATGAAGACGCCGCATATCCTCCAGGCCTCGTGATTTGAATTCCTCATGCACAATACAAGCAGCGTCCCACAGGAGTACATCCGCACCTGTGACGCGCTGTACATAGCTGCCTAAATGCTTGTCTGGCGCCCAAAGAATTTGCTTGCCCTGTTCTGACAAGTACTCCGCCACTTCTAGCGCAATGCTTGAAGTTACCACCCAGTCGGCCCTTGCTTTTACAGCTGCAGAGGTGTTCGCGTACACCACAACTTCTCTGTCAGGATGTGCATCACAGAAATGGGCGAAATCTTCAATGGGGCACGCTATATCCAGCGAACAGGTCGCATCCAAGGTTGGCATCAAGACAGTCTTTTGGGGAGAGAGAATTTTCGCGGTTTCTCCCATAAATCGTACGCCCGCTACAACCAGCATTTCTCCATCACAATCATGGCCAAACCTTGCCATTTCTAGGCTATCACCTACAAATCCCCCAGTTTCTTCGGCGAGCTCCTGTAACACTCCCTCAGTATAATAATGTGCAACAAGACGGGCGTTTCTCTTGTTTAATAGGGAGATGATTTCAGATTTGCAGTCCTCGGCGTCCGCCGCAGACATCGGATGGGGCGCTCCAGCACGAGACAAATATTGACGAACGATCTTCTTATCTGAAGCTAGCTGGCTTGAAAGCGTGTTTGGCATGTCTATTGGCGAATTACAAGGTTTTTTACTTTAGCACAAACGGGGGCATGCCGCCCTCTGGTAGCCTCGAAGCCGGTGTTGCGCCCTTGTTACGTACTAAGAATAACTAGCAAGCTTTAGCACACTTGCGGGAAGTCGTTACTTACTGTATCCCCAGACCGGCGCGGCACATCGCAAAGCTCACAAGGGGGAAAGTGGTGGGTCGTATAGGATTC